>NZ_JAESMB010000013.1:0-143501 GCF_017892945.1 Staphylococcus sp. GDX8P114P-2
GCAGTGATCACAGAATGTGTACAAAAAAAACTGCCAACAAAGTTGTAAACTTTATCGACAGTTTGAAGAGGCTGGGACAATATTGATTGTCCTAGCCTTTTTTCATATGGGCAGTAGCTGACTGCATTGAAAATGCGCTTTAAACCAAGCTTTTTTCAACGCTAGTCATCCTTGCCGGGGTGGGACGACGAAATCATTTTTTCAAAATCAGATTTCTGTCCCACTCCCTGTTACCATTATAATTTAATTACTGCTGCTTCAAAAGGTCGTAAATTTTGTAAATCAATATCACCATCATAATTATGTAATATTGTTTGTGGTTTATTACTATTATTATCTAGCGATAACTGCGCATTTTTATCAGTTAAATTTCCAACTATTAAGTAAGTTATGTCATTTAATTTACGAGTATAAGCAAAAACCTGACTATTATTTTCATCAACTAAGTCAAACTGACCATAAGTGAACACATCATCCGACTTTTTAACTTTAATTAAGTCCTTATAGAAATTTAAAATTGAATCTGGATCTTCAAGTTGTTGTGCCACATTAATATCTTTATAGTTTGGATTTACTGGGAACCAAGGTTCAGCAGTTGAAAAGCCAGCATGTTTATCAGTGTTCCACTGCATAGGTGTCCGACCATTATCTCTGTTTTCCATTTTATGTTTGTGTAACAAGGCTTCTGTGTCGCCACCTTGAGCTTTAACAATATTATATTCATTTATAACTGCAACATCATTAAAGGTTTCAATATGCTCGAAAGGATAGTTAGTCATACCTATTTCTTGTCCTTGATAAATGAATGGTGTCCCTTGTTGTAGGAAATAGACGATTGCATGGCTTGTTGCAGATTCATACCAAAATTGTTGATCATCTCCCCAAGTTGATACTCGGCGTGGTTGATCATGATTTTCGATAAATAAGGCATTCCAACCGTTATTTTCTAGACGTTTTTGCCATGTAGCTAAAACATTTTTATATGCTAATACATCAAAGCTACTTTCCCCTGTTTGCCATAATCCTAAATGTTCAAATTGGAAAATCATATCGAATTTACCTTCATTTTCACCAACCCACAGGTGTGCATCAGCGGGGCTAACACCATTAGCTTCACCAACAGTCATAATATCATAATGATCTAAGCTACCCTCTTTGACTTCTTGTAACCATGTATGAATACCTGGTTGATTCATTGCAGCATCAAAAGCTGGTGCAAATTTCTGCTGACTCGTTGTTGGTAAATTGCCTTTGTCGAATGACTTTTTAATATGAGTGATTGCATCTACTCTAAAACCATCAATTCCTTTATCGAACCACCAATTCATCATTGAAATGACAGCTTGTCGCACTTCTGGATTTTCCCAATTCAAATCAGGTTGTTTTTTGCTGAATAAATGGAAATAATATTGCTCAGTTTTTTGATCATATTCCCATGTAGAACCATTAAAAATACTTTCCCAATTGTTTGGCTCACTACCATCTGGTTGTGGATCTTGCCAAATATACCAATCCCTTTTAGCATTAGTTTTACTGGAACGTGATTCGATAAACCATGGATGTTCATCGGAAGTGTGATTAACAACTAAATCTAGAATTAACCTCATCCCTTTATTATGCACAGCTTCTAACAAAGCATCAAATTCAGCCATAGTACCAAATTCATCCATAATATCAAAGTAATCACTAATATCGTAACCATTATCATCATTTGGCGATTTGTACATTGGGGATAACCAAATAATATCGATCCCTAAGTCTACTAAATAATCTAATTTAGCAATTAGTCCATTTAAATCACCTATACCGTCGTTATTTGAGTCATTAAAACTTCTTGGATAAACTTGATAGGCAACTGCTTCTTTCCACCATTTTTTAGTCGTCATTTTAGACCTCCGTTTTAAAATAGATTAATTAAAATATATATAGATATGGATTGAAACATTAATTATATAAAAATAGTTTAAGAAATGTAATCGGTTCCATATATGTTGAAAAGCAAAGCACTCTCAATGAGTGCTTATGCTAAATATAATTAGTCTTCAATCCATTGTGTATGGTAAACACCTTCACGGTCTTTACGTTCATAAGTGTGTGCACCAAAATAGTCACGTTGTGCTTGGATTAAGTTTGCTGGTAAGTCTTCAGAGCGGTAACTATCATAATAGTTAATGCTTGCTGAGAAACCAGGTGTTGGTACACCATTTTGCACACCAGTTGCAACTACATCACGTAGTGCATCTTGATAATTTGTTACGATATCTTTAAAGTATGGATCTAGTAATAAATTTTGTAAGTTTGAATCATTATCATACGCATCTTTAATTTTTTGTAGGAATTGAGCGCGAATGATACAACCTTCTCTCCAAATCATAGCTAAATCGCCTAATTTTAAATTCCAGTCGTTGTCTTCACTAGCTTTTTTCATTTGTGTGAAACCTTGTGCATATGAACAAATTTTACTCATATATAAAGCTTTACGAATTTTTTCAAGGAATTCCTCTTTATTACCTGTAAAGTTTGCACTAGGACCATTTAATTGTTTAGACGCATTTACACGTTCTTCTTTTATAGAAGAGATAAATCTTGCAAATACTGATTCAGTAATGATTGTTAATGGAATACCTAATTCTAATGCGTTAATAGATGTCCATTTACCAGTACCTTTTTGTCCAGCAGTATCTAATATTTTTTCAACAAGTGCTTCATCAGAACCTTCGTCAAGTTTTGTGAAGATATCACCAGTGATTTCGATTAAGTAACTAGAAAGTTCTCCTGCATTCCAGTCTTTGAATGTGTTAGAAATTTCTTCATGAGACATTCCTAATAAATCTTTCATCATTGCATAGCTTTCAGCAATTAATTGCATGTCAGCGTATTCGATACCATTATGTACCATTTTTACATAGTGGCCAGCGCCATTAGGGCCAATATAAGCAACACATGGTGCGCCATCTTTAGCTTTTGCTGAGATAGATTCAAGGATATCACTTACTTTATCAAATGCTTCTTTTTGTCCACCTGGCATTAAAGAAGGACCTGTTAATGCTCCTACTTCACCACCTGATACACCCATACCAATAAAGTTAACGCCGCTTTCAGCTAAAGCTTTATTACGTCTGATTGTATCTTGATAGTTTGTATTACCACCATCAATAAGAATGTCGTCGTTATCTAATAACGGTAATAAGCTATCTATTGTTGCATCTGTAGCTGGACCAGCTTTGACCATCAATAGAATCTTGCGGGGTTTTTCTAAAGAATTAACAAACTCTTCAATTGAATATGTTGGATGGATATTTTTACCTTCGGATTCTTTTACCATTTCATCTGTTTTTTCAGATGAACGATTGAATACTGAAACGCTATTACCACGTGATTCAATATTCCAAGCAAGGTTTTTACCCATTACTGCTAAACCTACTACACCAATTTGTTGTGTCATATTACTAACCTCTCTTATTAAAGTTTACATGTTTATTGTATCACAAAGCAGTAATCACATCACTAAATGAGTTTCTAACCTTGATTAGCAATTTGTGTGATTTTAAGTAACTGCTGAGCTAATGCTGTTAACGATTTTATCTCCATACGTTCTTCAGTTGTGTGTATAAATTCATAACCAACACCTAAAATCACTGTAGGAATACCATAGCCATTAATAATATTACCGTCGGATCCACCTCCAGCAATAACTGTTTGTGGTTCTAAATTTAATTGTGTTGCACTGGACTGTGCTACTTGTGTAACTTTACTTTGGTCATCAATTTTAAAACCTGTGTAGGTTTGGTATGTCTCTACTGTTGCTGAGCTTCCGTAATTCGTAGCGGTCGCTTCAAATATTTTTTTCATATGATTAATTTGAGCTTCTACTTTTTGTGGAGAATGGGAACGTGCTTCTGCTTGTAAAGTTACTTTATCTGCAACGACATTTGTTGCAGAGCCACCTTCAAAACGACCAATATTTGCTGTCGTTTCATGGTCAATTTGACCTAAATGCATATTGCTAATGGCTTTTGCAGCTATGTTAATAGCACTTATTCCTTTATTTGGTGTACTTGCATGTGCCTTTTTACCATGTATTGTTGCTACTAATTTCATTTGTGTCGGGGCACCTATAACAGTAGTACCGACAGGAACGCTGGCATCTACTGCATAACCGTATTCTGCATCTAATAATGTACTATCTAATACTTTAGCGCCTTCTAGCCCAGATTCTTCACCTACAGTTATAATAAACTGTATTTGTCCGTGTGCAATATCATAATCTTGTAATGTATGTATTAATTCTAAGATTGCAGCTATGCCAGCTTTATCATCTGCGCCTAAAACTGTAGTACCATCAGAATAAATATATCCGTCTTCACTTATTACTGGCTTGATGTTTTTACCTGGTGCCACGGTATCCATATGACTAGTAAAGTAAATTTTATCGCTATTGTCATGTGCATTATATGGTGCTAATGTACAAATTAAATTATTGGCTCCGAGATATTCGTATGACCCGGCGTTATCTTCTGTGACTTGCACATGTAATTGTCGGAAGTATGATTTTAAATATTCTTGAATCGATGCTTCATATCCCGATTCAGAATTAATCTTAACTAAATCTAAAAAATTATTAATTAAACGTTCTTGATTGATCATAGTTCCACTCCTAAAATATGTGTTTCTGCATAGTATTAGTATTATAGTCATTATTGTTAAGTGTAAACAAAATTAGTCATTTACGAAACATATTTGATTACTTCCATTCATCAGCAATCTATTATAAAATATGCTTATATTAACAATTAGAGTAAACTATGTATTGTGGATAAGATATTATAAGTTTTACGGAGGAATTTTAAGTGAATAATAATAAAGTATTAAGAGTTATCATTGTGGTCATGCTCGTTGCAGTAGTATTAGCTTTAATTTTATCAAGTTTTGCTCCAATGATGGGATAGTAATTAAAAAGAACCTAAGTGAGTTAATGTTACTCACTTAGGTTCTTTTTATGCACTGTGTGATTCATGATGCATTTTTAAAGATCCGAAATCTGATTTGATTAGTAAATATTCTTCCAATTCATTTAACAACTGCATAAGACTAGCTCTTGTTTGTAATGCGTTTTGTGATTGTGGTAAAGGCATTTTGTCTAATTCAAGTCGAATTTCATATAATGAATGTAAACGCAGTAAAGTATAATCATTACTATTCACATTTTCGGCTATTTCTAATAATAAGTTACTTAATTGGTCTAATAATAAATCTGAACACTCTATATTTTGCAACATGTTTTGAATTCTGCGTAACAAATCAAGCTGCTCCTCACGCATATCAAAATAATGATAATATGAGTTTTCATTTCTGCCAAAATGATTTTTAACATCTCTAAAAGCAAGTGATTTTGCTTTTTTGATGGTAAATTGGATTTGAGAAAACGATAAATCTAATGAACGGCTTGGATCTCTACATACTTCGCTATATGTTTTAAAAACTTCTGTAAAATAATCTTCAATTTCATGCTTATATTGTTTTAAATTTTTATCTAAGCTTGGCATAATCATATTCATTAAAAAGGCTATACCTAAACCTACAATTAATAATAAAATCTCATTGAAAAATAAATTTATATCAATAGTTTGTGCGTTAAAGACATGAAGCAAGATTACGCAACTGGTTACTATGCCTTCTTGAACCTTTAAAACTACTGTTAGCGGTATAAAAAACAGTACGATAAGACCTAGTATTAGTGCGTGTTGTCCGAAGTAATTAAAAATAATTGAACCAAATATTAATATTAGCGCACAACATACAAAACGTGAAGCTATTGCTTGTACAGAATGAACTTTTGTATGCTTTATGCAAAGTACAACTAAAATGGCACTAGAAGAAAAATTATCTAACCCTAACAGTTGTGCAATAATAATTCCTAGTGCCATTCCAATGGCCGTCTTTATCGTCCTAAATCCTATTTTATATGGATTTAAACGTGGCATGATATTTGGCCTCTTTATCTTTCTTCGCAGTATTTATCGAATAAAGATTGTAATTGCGTAATAACATCCATCACATCGTGACCTTCTATTTGATGACGTTCTATCATTTCAGTAATTTGTCCATCTTTAATTAATGCAAATGATGGACTTGAAGGTGCATAACCTTCGAAGTAATCACGTGCTTGTTGTGTTGCTTCTTTATCTTGACCAGCAAAAACAGTCACTAGGCGATCCGGGAGCGTATCATAGTGTAGAGAATGAGCGGCTGCTGGACGAGCCATACCACCTGCACATCCGCAGACTGAGTTTACCATTACTAAAGTAGTGCCATCTTGTTGTAATACTTTATCTACTTCTTCAGCAGACGTTAATTGTTCATATCCCGCTTCGACCATTTCGTTTCTAGCTTGGTCTACGACATCATTCATATATAAATCGAAATTTAAATCCATAACCAGGTCACCTTCCATATCTTTATTAATATCATTATTTTACTAATTTCTTGGTAATTGTTCAACCCGCGTGTTTCACATGCATAAAAATAGGAGTGAGATAGAAGAACAATTTGTATCGTTTCTTAATCTCGCTCCAATAAAGATTTTTTTAATTAGCTTTGCTTAAAATATACTTGTGTTTTCAATTGAATATTGTTCGATACGTGATTTTACATAATTCATAAATCTACCAGCTTGTAAGCCATCTAAAATACGATGATCAATAGATAAACATAAATTAACCATATTTCGAATAGCAATCATATCATCAATTACGACAGGCTTTTTGATAATTGATTCAATTTGTAAAATTGCTGCTTGTGGATGATTAATAATGCCCATCGATGATACTGAACCAAATGTTCCAGTATTGTTAACGGTGAATGTACCACCTTTCATATCTTCGCTACGTAATTTTTTATAGCGTGCTTTTTGGGCTAAATCATTTACTTCGCGAGCAATACCCTTGATTGATTTTTCATCAGCATTTTTAATTACAGGTACATATAATTTATCTTCATCAGCAACTGCAATAGAAATATTCACATCTTTATGAATAACAATTTCATCATTTTGCCAGCTACTATTTAACAACGGAAATGCTTTTAATGCCTCTGCAACAGCTTTTACAAAGAATGCAAAGAATGTAATATTGTAACCTTCTTTTGCTTTAAAACTTTCTTTATGATAATTTCTCGTATTTACTAGATTAGTAGCATCTGCTTCAATCATCATCCATGCATGTGGAATTTCATTAACGCTATTGACCATGTTTTGCGCGATTTGTCTACGTACACCATTTACTGGAATAGAGGAACCAGCCTGTTGTGTAGCTATGCTGCTTTGGTCATCGACAGTTGGCGTCGGCGCATTAACAAAATGCGAAGCCTCTTTAGCTGTACCTTCCTTAATGGCCTTTTCAATATCTTTTTTCGTGACACGTCCTTCAAATCCAGTCCCTACAACTTGTGATAAGTTAATTTCATTTTCAGATGCAAGTTTAAATACTACAGGTGAAAAGCGCCCATTATTATTCGGTTTAGTAGAATCTTGTTGAACTGACTCTGTTTCAGATGGAGTTTCAGTAGGTGTTGATGTTGTAACCTCTTCATTATTAGCTGTAGTTGATGCTTCTTCCGTAGACGCTTCATTTTCTACTGCCAAGTGACAGATCACTGCTCCAACTTCTACAACTTCACCTTCATTCACAGTAATTTCTGTAATAGTTCCGGCATATGACGATGGCACTTCCGCAGTAACTTTATCTGTTATAACTTCACATAACGGGTCATATTCTTCTACAGTGTCACCGACCGATACTAACCATTGTTCAATTGTACCTTCATGCACACTTTCACCTAGTTTAGGCATTTTAATTTCCATTGTGCGGCCTCCTTAGTATTCTGCTAGTTCTCGCATTTTTATTTGTATTTTGTCAGGATTCATCATAAATTCATCTTCTAACGGTGGAGAAAATGGCATAGATGGTACATCTGGTCCTGCAAGACGCATAATTGGCGCATCTAAATCAAACAAGCAATTTTCAGCGATTATAGCTGCTACTTCTGACATTATACTACCTTCTAAATTGTCTTCTGTAACGAGTAAGATTTTTCCTGTTTCTTTTGCTCTTGCGATAATTGTTTCTTTATCTAGTGGGTAAACTGTACGTAAATCAACAACTTCAACGCTTATATTTTCTTCGGCAAGCATGTCAGCGGCTTGAATACAATAATTTACACATAAACCATAAGTGAAAACAGTAATATCATTACCTTGTCGTTTAACATCAGCTTTACCAATTGGCACTGTGTAATAATCTTCAGGCACTTCTTCTTTCAATAAACGATACGCTTTTTTATGTTCAAAGTAGAGTACGGGATCATTGGATTCAATTGATGCTAATAATAACCCTTTTGCATCATAAGGATTTGAAGGAATAACAATTGTTAAACCAGGTGTAGAAGCGAAGACACTCTCGATACTTTGTGAATGATATAAGGCACCGTGAATACCACCACCAAATGGCGCGCGTATTGTTAAAGGACAACTCCAATCATTGTTAGAACGATATCTAACTTTAGCTGCCTCACTCATAATTTGATTGGTAGCTGGTAAAATATACTCAGCAAATTGTATTTCTGCAATTGGGCGTTTTCCCATCATTGCTGCACCTACACCAGTTCCTACAATGTTAGACTCTGCTAACGGTGTATCGATGACACGTTCGCTGCCATATTTTTGTTGCAGACCTAATGTAGCACCAAAAACGCCACCTTTTAAACCAACATCCTCACCTAATATAAATACATTGTTATCTTTATCCATAGCTTGGTCCATAGCTTGATGAATAGCTGCTAAGTAAGTTAATTTAGCCATTGTTGACGCTCCCTTCTTCATAGACATAACTATAAGTTTCTTCTGGAGATGGATATGGTGCTTTTTCTGCTTCTTTTGTTGCTTGATTGACAATCGATTTATGTTCTTGCTCTAAATCTTCTAACCATTGTTCGTCGATGATGCCTTCATTTAATAAAAATGCTCTAAATGATGCATTACAATCTTCTGTTTTCAAGCTATCTAACTCTTCTTTAGAGCGATAGCCACTGTCATCATCATCAGAAGAATGTGCTGTCATACGAGTACACATTGCTTCGATGAGTGTTGAGCCGCCACCATTTAACGCACGTTCCCTTGCTTCTTTCATTACCTTATACATTGCAATTGGATCATTACCATCAACACGTTCACCGTGAATACCGTATCCGATAGCTCTATCAGATAATTTTTCCGCACCGTATTGTAATGACTCTGGCACAGAAATAGCATATTTGTTATTTTCAATAACACAAATAAATGGAAGTTTGTGAACGCCTGCAAAATTAAGTCCTTCATGAAAGTCTCCTTGGTTAGAAGTACCTTCACCTAAAGTTGCTAATGCAATATTAGCTTGTTTATCCATTTTTAATGATAATGCAGCTCCCACACCTTGTAAGACCTGTGTACCTACGGGCGAACTTTGTGATAATATGCCAATTTTTTTATTGCTGAAGTGTGCTGGCATTTGTTTACCACCTGAATTAATATCGTCACGTTTACCAAATGCAGAAAGCATTGTATCAAGAGGTGACATTCCTAAGTAAGTAACAAGTGCTAAATCTCTATAATAAGGTGCAGAAATATCACCATCTTTCATCGCTAAGCCCATACCTATTTGTGCTGCTTCTTGACCTTGACAACTTATGACAAAAGGTATTTTACCGGCACGATTAAGTAACCACATACGTTCATCTAATTTACGACCTAAGTCCATCCATTTATACATTAATTTTAAGTCTTCTGTTGAAAGACCTACATCTTTATAATCAAACATGAAATTTCTTCCTCCTTGTTAAACGTGAATTGATCGATTTTCAACCTTTAAGCCTAACTCCATTAATACTTCTGACAGTGACGGGTGAGCATGTGTTGTTAAACCAAGTTCTAATGTTGAGCCATTCATAAATTGTAACAATGATGCTTCATTGATTAATTCAGTTACATGCGGTCCTATCATATTAATACCTAATACAGTATCATGGTCTTGATCAATCACGATTTCACAAAAGCCACTTTGGTTTTTAGTATCTTCGATAACAGCTTTGCCAATTGCTTTAAATGGCACTTTTACTGCTTTAGCTTTGTAACCTTCTGCTTTGGCTTCTTCGACATTCAAACCTAACGAAGCAACTTCTGGTTGTGTATATATACATCTAGGCATAATTTGATAATTTATTGGTAAAGGCGTTTGGTCAAACATATGTTCAACAGCAACCATCCCTTCTTTAGAACCAACATGTGCTAGTTGTAATTTACCGACACAATCACCTGCAGCATAAATATGTTGGTCGGCTGTTTGTTGATAGTCATTTGTAATAATATGACCTTTATCTGTTGTTTGAATTTTTGTATTGTTTAATCCAATATCTTCAGTTCGAGGTTTGCGACCAATAGCAACTAATACTTTATCAAAACGTTGTTCAGATTCTGCAATTTTAATTTCAATTACATCATCTTGTTGTGAAATATCTTCTGCACTGAGTTGCACTTTTTCATGAAAAGTTACGCCTCGTGTTTCTAAATCTTGTTTTAGTGTTTTTGCGACAGTCTTACTTTCTGTCGGTGCGATTCGCTCACCTGCTTCAATAACAGTTACGTCTACACCAAAATCTGTCATCATCGATGCAAATTCTAAACCTATAACACCTGCACCAATAATTGCTAAATTTTGAGGAAGATTTTGTAAGTTAAGCATATCGTCACTCGAAAGAACAACTTGATGATCAAAAGGTAAAAATGGTAATGATAGAGGCTCAGAACCAGTAGCGATTAATACATTTAAGTTTGGTATTAATTCCGATTCCCCATCTTCATATTCAACGGAAATAGTACCACTTTGTGGTGAAAATAGAGATGGTCCTAATATACGACCATTTCCGTTAAATACGGCAATTTCATTGTATTTCATTAATTGTGAAACACCATTATGCATTTGTGATACGATTTCTTGTTTTCTCTCTTGTATTTTTTCATAATTAAGCTTAAATGAATCAACATCTACACCAAAATCGGATGCATGATTAATTGTGCGCATCACTTCTGCTGATTTGAGTAAGGCTTTAGTTGGAATACAACCTTTATGTAAGCATGTTCCCCCTAATAAGGAATTTTCTACTATAGCAACTTTTTTACCTAATTGAGTTGCTCTTATTGCAGCAACATAACCTGCAGTTCCTCCACCTAAAATTACTAAATCATATTGTTCTTTTGACATTATTTGTGCTCCTAACTAACATTTATTGACGTGACATTTCTTTTTTATCGTAAAATACAAGGAATGTGTAAACAATCAAGTTACCGCTAAAATCAACATATGTCACTTTGAATGAGTACATAGTGATTTTAGCAGTATACAAAATGTATGTCTTTGTGTAATTTCTACTTTTGTTTTTTATATTAGTTATGTAAACATTTTCGTTTTATTATGTTTACAGTTTAACTTATTTTATTAATTTATAAAAATGATAGCAATTAAATTAATTTTGTTATTGCTTTTTGAGTCTTAAACTAAAATATAATGAATCTAACATATTGCTTTTGCTATCAGCTTTTGAAGTGGCAACGATTGGAAAATTAGTACCTAGTACTAAACTAACGACAGAAGCGTCCCCGAAATATGAAAATGACTTATATAGTGCATTTCCTACATCTATATTAGGCACAATCAATACATCAGTATCACCTGCTACTGGGGATTTTATTGATTTTCTTATTACGCTTTCCATACTTATAGCATTATCAAAAGCGAGTGGTCCATCTATTAATAAATATGGTCTTACACTTTTTGAAAAGTGTTGTGTTACTTCTTGTGCATCAACAGAAGAAGTGACTTGTGAGTCCACACCATCTACTGCAGATAACATAGCTACTTTTATTTTGCTATATCCTAAGTTTTGAGTAAATGTTAAAAGGTTATCAATAATTTTTATTTTATCAGACACTGTAGGATTGTTATTAATGGCCACATCGCTTAATAATAACATCTTATGGTACTTTGGTATATTAAAACAAGCTACATGGCTTAATATCTTATTGTTAAGTACTAATGATGGATATTGGTTGAGGAATGATATCAATTTTGTTGAATCAATATTCCCTTTCATCAATACTTTAATTTTACCGTTAATTAAATCGCTGGCAACAGTCTGAAACAAGTCAATTTCATTATCTAAAATTTGCGTAGATATACGTAATAAATATTGGGTATCAATATCAAAAGAACGCAATAACTCAGTTAAATCTGTAGTATCATACAGGTAAATATTTACGTTCGTTGTTTTTAGAGCTTCAATTGCGACTGACATAATTTTCTCGTTATTGGGAAAAATGATTGCGACATTACCTTCTAAAGACGAAGTGTTTTGTACTAAATGTTGATATTGCATTACATTCAACACCTTTCAAGTGTATTAATAATACTCTCATTGGCATAGTGTTGGTTAGTATTTAACGATTTTGTTCAATCATTTCTTTTGCATTTTGTCTCGTGATTTCAGTTACATTAGCCCCAGATATCATACGAGCTACTTCATCAATACGTTTATCATCTGTTAGTTCAGTGACTTTTGATGTTGTTCTATCTTCATGTGCGACTTTACTTATAAGTAAATGATGATCACTCATTGTTGCAACTTGTGGTAAATGGGAAATGCAAATGACTTGTATATGTTGTGCAATTTCTCGCATTTTTTCTGCCATTTTTTGTGCAGCCTGACCGGAAACACCTGAATCGACTTCATCAAATAAAATTGCAGTTTGACCACGTGATTTAACAAATATACTTTTTAAAGCTAACATAATTCGGGATAATTCACCACCGGAAGCAATTTTATTTAAGCTTTTTAACGGTTCACCTTTGTTAGGGCTTATTAAAAATTCGACAAATTCTATACCTTCTATGTTCGGTTCATCTAATGGTTTAAAAGAAATTTCCAAATTAGCATCTTTCATTTGTAAATTTTGAATTTCCGCTACAATATGATCACGTAATGTTTGTGCTACAGCTCTACGTTCTTGTGATAGCGCCTTACCTTTAGATAATACTTGTTGATATAAGGATTGAATTTCTTCTCTTAACTGTGAAGTACTCTCTTCATAATTTTCTATTTTATTAATTTCGTTTTCTATTGTTGTTTGATAACGTATTAGTTCACTAATATCTTTACCATATTTTCTTTTTAAATTATTTAGTAAGTTCATACGTGACTCTAACTCGTTCAAATATTGTTCATCAAATTCAGTATTTGACAATTCATCATAAATTTGGTGTTTAGCATCTTCTAATGTGTAGTAAATTTGGTCCACATTTTCTTTTAGACTGTCATATTTGTTCGGTAATATATCATTAATAGTCTGTAATTGGTGGCTAAATTCATATAATCTATCTGTGATAGCATGTTCATCAGTTAAAGTCATATGAGCATTATTCAATGCTAAGTTTAGATTTTCAGAATTTTGAATACGTTTAATATCCATCTCTAATTGCTCTGTTTCACCTTCAACAAGGTTCGCTTCTAACAGTTCATCATTTTGAAATTTCAATAAATCTAAACGTTGTAATAATACTTGATCTGCACTTTCCAAATCATGCAACTCTTTCTTTTTAGCTTTGTAAGCTTTAAAGGTCTGTGTATAATCATCAATTAATGATTTATACTGATCCTCTGCATAATGATCTAATAACTGTAGATGGTATTTTTGTTTAAGTAAAGTTTGCGTTTCATGTTGTCCGTGTATATCTAGCAATTCTTGCATTACTCTACGTAAGTCTTGTAACGTAACAATTTGATTATTGATTCTACACATACTTTTGCCAGAGCTGAAAATTTCTCGTTTAACTAGTAAAAAATCTTCCGTTGTATCTATAGCTAAATCATGCAACACAGCTATAGCTTCTTGACTATTATCAATATCAAAGATACCTTCTATAACCGCTTTTTTCTCACCGTGACGTACATAGTCAGATGAAGCTCTCATACCAATTAACTGGCCTATAGCATCAATAATAATTGATTTTCCAGCACCAGTTTCACCACTAAGTACAGTTAAGCCATCACCAAATTGAATTTCTAATTCATCAATGATGGCAAACTGTTTTATTGATAAGGTTTGCAACATTGTAAAATCACTTCCCTCTAACTATAATAAATTAAAGATTCTAGTTTTAATGTTTTCACTTGCCTCTTTATCACGACAAATAATCAAACAAGTATCATCACCACATATAGTACCCAATACTTCATCCCAAGCAATCTGGTCTAAAATTGCTCCAATTGATTGTGCATTACCAGGCAGTGTTTTAAGCACTAGTAAATTCTCTGTTCCATCAATGTTGACAAAAGAATCCATTAAATAGCGCCCTAGCTTTTCTAAAGGGTGGTATTTGCGGTCATTTGGTAAACTATAAACATATTGTCCTGTAGGCGTTGGAACTTTAATTAATTGTAATTCTTTAATATCTCTTGAAACAGTCGCTTGCGTAACATTTAATTCATATTCATTTAAGCGTTTAACAAGTTCATCTTGCGTTTCAATTTTTTCATTAGAAATAATTTCTCTAATTTTAATATGTCTAACTGACTTTTTAGCCATGATAACACCTCTATATACGAATATTTATACATTGATTTTATCATACAGCGATATTATCTACTACTAAGAATGTATATATAACTTGGCAATTTAGTTAGATTCTTTACTGGCCAGTGTTTCTACCTGAAATAGTTGCTAATATAAATAAATTAACTGTATAAATATAAAATTGTTGTTTCGGTTAAATAAAAATAAAATAGGTTGGAATAAAAGTATATTAGTAATGGCTATATTGTAATACCATTATAATTGCTACAGTAATATACTTTATATCACAACCTATTATTAACTAGTGATCTCTATTAACGAATAGTTCAATGATATATTTCAAATTGGATGTATCATATTGTTGCTCAATTTGAGCTAAACAATCATAAGCAGCATCGGTGTGATGTTGTAGTTTTTCTTCAGCACCGTCTAATCCTAATAATGAAACATAAGTACTCTTATGATTTTCTAGATCACTTCCAACAGACTTACCTAACTTTTCTTCGTCGCCATATATATCTAGCAAGTCATCTTTGATTTGGAACATCAGTCCAATATGATCACTATATTCATACAATGCATCAGCAACAGGATTTTCTACCTGTGCAATGTCAGAAGCAGCCATGACGGCAAATGTAATTAAGGCACCTGTTTTAGTTCTATGAATTTGTTCTAACGTAGCTAAATCAATTTGTATTTCTTGATTTTCGCTTTGCATGTCTAATGTTTGTCCGCCAACCATTCCTAAATGACCACTTGCTTGTGACAAGCGTTGTATTAATTTCAGTTTAACGGAGTCAGATAGTGTTTCGTCATGCGACACGACATCGAATGCTTTAGTTAATAAAGCGTCTCCAGCTAAGATCGCTTTCCATTCACCATAAACTTTATGATTAGTCAGTTTGCCTCTGCGATAATCATCATTGTCCATTGGTGGTAAGTCATCATGAATTAATGAATAAGTATGAATCATTTCTAAGGCGAGTGCCGGTGATAATCCTTGTTCATGGTTACTAGTCAACATATCTAATGTTAATAAAAGTAAAACTGGGCGAATACGTTTGCCTCCAGCTTCCAATGAATAACTCATACTTTCTTCTAAGTTAGTTGATAAAGGTGATTGTGGTATTATAACTGCTATTGCATTATTAATTTCTTCAGTGAATGTGTTAACTTTTTGTTTCATTATCTTGTTCCTTTACTTCTTCGTCTTCTTTAATTAATTCATTGACTTTTTGTTCTGCATTTTTTAATGTTTCATCACAACTAGCAGAGAGTTTCATACCACGCTGATATAATTCTAATGACTCTTCTAAAGATACGTTCTCATTATCTAACTTTTGAACGATTGTTTCTAGTTCTTCCATCATTTCTTCAAAACTTTGTTTGTTACTCATCTTTACACCTAACTTTCTTTACTTGAGCCTCAACGATACCATCTTTCATTGTTAATTCAATATTATCATTTTCTTTTAAATCTTGTGTACTTGTAATTACTTGTTCATCTTTATTTACAATTGTATAACCTCGCAACATTGTGTTAGTTGGACTTAAAGTATTAAGATTATCCAATTTACTCGCAAGTGTTGTTTTTTTGTTATGGAGCTGAGCGTGAATAATTTTAGTTAATTCTTGTTGTTTTTGAAGCGTTTGATTACGATGTGTCACAATATTTTGTTTAAAAGTTTTTAAATTAAATTGACCTTTTAACAATGATAATTGTTGCTTATTATTTTGTAACGTTAGCTGCATATTCAATTTTAATTGTTTCTCTAAATCATCACGCTTTTGAATTTGCTGGTCATAAAGTAATGATGGTGTTTTAAATTTATAATAAGAAGCTGTATGTTCTAAATATTTACGTTGTTGTTGAACATGTTGTTTAATATTTCGTGTTAAAAATAATTTAACTTGGCGAAGCTGTTGATGCAATTCGTATTGATCAGGTGTAGCGATTACCGCTGCCTGTGTAGGCGTTGCTGCCCTAATATCAGCTACAAAATCACTTAAAGTAAAATCAGTTTCGTGTCCTACAGCAGAAATAATGGGCTTAGGACAATTAAATATTGCTTTGACAACTTCTTCTTCATTAAAGTTCCACAAATCTTCTATAGACCCGCCACCTCTACCAATGATGATAGTATCTACATCTAATGATTGAGCGTATTGAATCTTTTCAATGATATCTTGTTTAGCTTGTTCCCCTTGAACTAATGTACTGATTTGTACTTGCTCAGCAAGAGGATATCTATTATTAATCGTTGAATAAATATCACGGATTGCTGCACCTGTACTTGCTGTGAGAACAGCTATTTTTTTGGGGTACTTTGGTATCTCTTGTTTATGCCGTTCATCAAAATAACCCGCTTCAGATAATTTTTTCTTTAATGCTTCTAGTTTTTGATATAAATTTCCTACGCCATCCATATGCATTTTATTTACATATATTTGATAGTTTCCTCGACGCTCATAAACAGAGACACGCGCCTCAAGTAATACTTGGTCGCCTTCCTTAGGTGTAAAATCTAGCTTTGCTGCAACGCCTTTGAACATCATCGCATTAATCACACTATTCTGGTCTTTAACATTGAAATACAAATGTCCGCTAGAATGCTTTTTAAAGTTGGACAATTCGCCTTTGATTAATACAGATTGTAAATGAGGGTCTTGATCAAATTTATATTTAATATATTTTGTTAAAGCAGAAACACTTAAATAGTCAGCCATGTTATCTACCACTCTTTTACTCAATATTACTTAATACACCATTAATGAATTTATAATGATCATCATCACTAAATTGTTTTGCCAATTCCACAGCTTCATTAATAACTACTTTTTTAGGTGTGTCACTTTGTAATAATTCAAAAGTTGCCATCCTTAAAATAATACGATCTGTTTTTAACAGTCTATCTAAAGTCCACTCTTTTAAATGGGGTTGGATTTTATCATCTAATACCGTTTCGTGATCTTTAACGCCTGTTACTAGCCAAGTAATAAAGTCGAAATCTAAGTCTTCATTTTCGTCTTTAATAAAGTTTATTGCCTCATTAATCGTCAGTGTATTATTTTTAATTTCAATTTGAAATAATGTTTGGAACGCTTGTGTTCTCGATTCTTTTCTACTCATTGTTAACTCCTTCAAGTGTCATTCTTTTATATCTACGGCTCAGTCACTAAATAACCTACTATTTATTATTTCCTTTGGCTGCAGCGATATGCGAAATGTGAATATTAATTTGCTTCGGTTCAATTGCAGTCATTGTAGTTAAAGCGTTATAAATAGCGTTTTGAATAGCTTTAGCTGTTTCAGAGATATTTACACCTTGTTCGAAAGCACAAAAGACATCGATATATAAATCTTCATCTTTAATTTCAATTTGGATTCCTTTATTTAATTGACGTTGCGTAATTTCATCAAAATTCGCATTTCTTAATTCTTTAAAATGACCATGTATACCTTTAATTTCAGATGTAGCGATACTTGCTGTAACTGCAAGTACCTCTGTTGAAATTTCTATATTTCCTAAATTAGACTGTGCATGTCCTGCAACTTTTACCATAAACAAACCTCCTAGTCTGTTTCTTCATCCATAATATTATGCGTTTCTAAGAATTTTGTATTAAATAAACCACTTCTAAATGTTTCGTTATTTAACAAGCGCATATGGAATGGAATTGTCGTGTCAATTCCTAAAACTACAAATTCTCCTAAAGCACGTAATCCAGTCATAATTGTTTCTTCTCGTGTAGGTTGATGTACTATAAGTTTAGCAACCATAGAATCATAGTATGGCGGGATTGTATAATCCGTATAACATGCAGATTCAATTCTAACTCCAAAGCCACCTGGCGTTAAATACTGTGTGATTTTACCTGGAGATGGCATGAAATTTTTGTATGGATTTTCTGCGTTGATACGAAATTCCATTGCGTGACCATTTATAACAACATCCTCTTGTTTGAAAGGTATCGCTTCGCCCATGGCCACTTTTAATTGTAATTTAACTAAATCGACGCCTGTGACCATCTCAGTTACTGGATGTTCAACTTGGATACGTGTATTCATTTCCATGAAATAAAAATTATTACTATCTAAATCAAAAATAAATTCAATTGTACCCGCATTTTCATAGTTAACTGCTTTAGCTGCGCGTATAGCTGCTTGTCCCATTTCCTCGCGCTTATCTTGCGTTAATATGGGTGATGGTGCTTCTTCGACTAGTTTTTGCATACGACGCTGTATTGTACAATCACGCTCACCTAAATGAACTACATTGCCAAACTTATCGCCTATGACTTGAATTTCTATGTGTCGGAAGTTTTCGATGAATTTTTCTAAATATAAACCCCCATTACCAAAAGCAGTTTCTGCTTCTTGTTGTGTCATCTTATAGCCATTTTCTAATTCTTTTTCATCACGAGCTACTCTGATGCCTTTACCGCCACCACCAGCGGTAGCTTTAATAATAACAGGATAACCTATTTTTTCAGCAATATCTTTTGCATCATCGATAGATTTAATTAATCCTTCGCTACCAGGAACAACTGGAACATCAGCTTTTTTCATTTCTTCTTTAGCAATGTCTTTAATTCCCATTTTTTGAATTGATTCATAATTAGGACCTATGAATTGCAATTGACATGCTTCGCATAATTCAGCAAAGTCTCCGTTTTCAGCTAAAAAACCGTACCCAGGGTGTACGCCATCACAACCAGTTGAAGTTGCAATAGAAAGAATATTTGCGATGTTTAAATATGAATCTTTGGATTGTGTTGGTCCAACGCAGTATGCTTCATCTGCTATTTGAGTATGTAATGCGTCTTTATCGCCTTCAGAATAAATAGCTACTGTTTGTAATCCTAATTCATGACATGCTCTAATAATTCTAACGGCAATTTCTCCGCGATTTGCTATTAAAATTTTATTCATTATTTCACCTTAAATAACGGCTGGCCATACTCAACCATTTGACCGTCTTCAACTAAGATTTCAGTAATTTCCCCGGTAACTTCAGCTTGAATTTCATTAAATAATTTCATTGCTTCTAAGATACATACTGTTGTGTCATTTGCTACAGTATCACCAACTTGTACATAGGCGCTTTCTTCTGGTGAAGGAGATTTATAAAATGTCCCTACCATTGGTGCATTAATTGTTTTCGCATCGCTATCATTAGATGTAGTTGTGACATCCGTTGATGCACTAGGTAGTGTTGCCGGTGTTTCAGCTGGAGCAACTGATTGTTGAACAGGTTGTTGTGAAATTTGTGGTGTAATGATTTCAGTTTCTTTTTCTTTTTTAAGATTAATTACATTACCTTTATCTTCAATATTGATTTCAGTAAGACTTGATTGATCTAAAATTTCTATTAATTCCTTTATCTCTTTAAAATTCATAAATATAACTCCTTCAGAATGTTTTCATCTACCATGCTTATTTTACTTGACTAAAAAACGCAATTCAAGTATATGCACGTTGGTATTGCGTATATTAATTATTTTATCATTTTAATTTACATTTTTGTGTATTTATATCATAAAAATAAAAAGCGAGTCAGAAATCATATAAGGTGAAATGATTTCTGACTCGCTGAGTGTAGACTTGATACTCAGATAGAGTTTATTACTATTACACTAACATAAGCGCTTGTCTGTCGTTTAGTTATTATCCAAGATTCGTTATTGGCTTAGCCTCTTGAAATATAACTACCATCGCTTGTATTGATTACCAAAATGTCACCTTCATTAACGAATAAAGGTACGTTTAAAGTGTAACCTGTTTCAACAGTAGCAGATTTAGTAGCTCCTGTTGCCGTATCTCCTTTGATACCTGGTTCTGTTTCAGTCACTTCTAATTCAACTGTTTTAGGTAATTCTACGCCAATAGTTTCACCTTCATAAGTTTGAATTTGGACTTCCATGTTAGCTTTTAAGTATTTTAGTTCATCTTCTAAATAATCAGCTGCTAGTTCTATTTGGTCGAAAGTTTGATTGTCCATAAATACATGCATGTCACCATCTGCATAAAGGTATTGCATACGACGGTTTTCAATCATCGCTTGCTCAACTTTTTCACCCGCTCTAAAGGTTTTTTCTTGGATAGCACCTGTTCTTAAATTACGTAATTTAGAACGCACAAACGCTGAACCTTTACCTGGTTTTACGTGTTGGAAATCAATTACTTTCCAAATACCATTATCTACTGAAATTGTTAAACCTGTTTTAAAATCATTAACCGAAATCATTCAGTTTCCTCCTCAAATATACGCTCTTCTATAAAATAATAAGGTCTTTTGTGGAATTAGTAAAGCGTTGACAACCATTTTCTGTGATTAAAATATCATCTTCGATACGTACGCCACCTAATCCGTCTATATAAATGCCGGGTTCAATTGTAACACAATTATTAACTTGTAAGGCACTGTCTGTATTTTTTGCTAAAACTGGCCCTTCATGTACATCTAAACCGATACCATGTCCAAGTGAATGACCAAATGCCTCACCATATCCTTGCTTGGTAATGTAATCACGGGCAACCGCATCTAATGCTTTACTAGAAATACCAGCTTTAGCAGCTTTTATAGCTTTCTGATTTGCAGCTAATACAATGTTATAAATTTCTTTAAGTTTTGGATTAGGTTCTCCAATAGCAAATGTTCTAGTAATATCTGAAGCATAACCTTGATAATATGCCCCGAAGTCTAAGGTAATCATATCTCCTTGTTCGATAATTTTGTCGCTTGCAACGCCATGAGGCAAGGCACCACGATGTCCAGATGCAACAATAGTAGAGAACGATGTTCCTTCAGCACCAAGCTCTAATAATTTACTTTCTAATTTAGCTTTTAATTGTTGTTCCGTCATACCACTTTTGGCTACTGTTAAAATGTACTCATACGCTTGGTCTACAATATTCGCAGCACTTTGGATAATTTCAATTTCTGTCGGGTTTTTAACTTCTCTAATTTTTTCAATTGCGCCACTAATACTAATTAAACTAACGTAAGATTTACTGAGTTGTAAATACTCATCATAACTTACTAAATTTCCTTCAAAACCAATGTTTTGTAAATTTAGTGTGCTTATTTGTTCTTTTAGAGATTGAATGAGACTGTTTTGTCGATTAATTATATGGAATGCTGGTGCTTCACTTGTTGCTTGTTCAATATAACGGAAATCAGTAATCAAATACTGGTCCTCTTTTGTGATAAGTAACGCCCCGCTCGTACCAGTAAAACCTGATAAATAGCGTCTGTTATATTCAGATAATACAATGACACCATCTAAATGTTTTTGTGCAATAAAGGATCTTAATTGTTCAAGTTTGTCCATGCTGAATCCCCCTATTCAATAAATTTGTACATTTTCTTTATATACATTAAAATGATAGCATAAATAATATGATAATAAATAGTTTTTGAATTAGGAGAAAATGATGAAAAAGAAAATAATATCAATTATTGGCGCATCATGTATACTCGCGGGATGTGGTAGTCAAAATCTAGCGCCATTAGAAGAAAAATCGACTGATTTACGAGAAAAAAATCATAATTTAAAATTAGATATTCAAGAACTAAACCAAAGTATAACTGATCAAAAAGCTAAAATTGCTGATTTGAAGCAAGATAAAGCAAATATGAAAAAAGCTAAAAGTAATGAAAAGCGTGTTAATTATATGAAAGCATCATCAAAATATTATGATGATATTGCTAATGTCATTAGTGACTATAATTCACTTGAACCAGACTTAACTAAAAATAAAGCCGATCAGAAAATACAAAGTAAATTAGACAAGTTAATTAGTAATACTGATAAAGCATACGCTACATATGAAGGCAAGGTTGATACTGATGACATGTCTTCAGATGCAAAAAGTAAGCACAAAAATATAAAAACACTTAATAAAGACTTATCAAAAGCTTTAGCTAAAATTAAAGAGGGATACAGTGCCAAAGATAAAAAGAAATTAAAAGCAGGGCAACAAGACTTAACTGAAGTAAGTATTAACGAACAATAACTTACATGAAAGGAGCATAATAGCAATGATGAAGCAGATTTTATTTTATTTTGTCATAGCGGTTGCACTATTTGGACTAATTATGAACTTAGATATGTTTATTTTTAGTTTCGTGCAAATGGTTATTAGTTTAGCCATATTAGGTGGGATTATTTATTTAATTTATTATTTTTTCTTTTTAACACCAGATCAGCGGAAATATAAACGAGCAGTTAGAAAATCTAAACGTCGTAATAAACATTAATTACAACTTGCAACATGCTATAAAATAAAGGGCTGAGTGACAAGTAGTAACATAGCCTCAAAACGTAGATAAACCCTTCGCATTAATTTGCGAAAGGTTTATTTTTATTTATATAAGTTATTCAAAATAGCACGTTCCGCAGACTATAGGCTAAGGCAGTGCCCGGGAAAAGCGTGCATAAAAACTGCCAACAAAGTCAGAAGATTTGTCGACAGTTTTAGACTATCAATAACTGAATCGTTTAATTAACAGCGTATTAAGTTATTGTGCAGATGCATATGAAGCTCATTATTTACGATAATTCCATTCATCAGATTTATATTTTATTATTAATTCATCTACTTCTTGTAATTGTGATGGCGTAAGTTTGAGTGGTTTGAATTCAATATCTAAACCTTTTTTAAAGCCAGCTTCAAATGCTGATTCCATTTCAGCAATAGAAATATGACGTTCTGCAATATCATTGATTGCTACAGCTTTATCGACAAACGCTTGTTTCATTTTATCTTTCAAGCGATCATTTTTAAAAATAAACAAGTCGAAAAGTTCATCAATATCAACATCTTGTAATAAAGAACCGTGTTGTAATATAACACCTTTTTGACGAACTTGTGCACTACCGGCAATTTTTCGCCCTTCTACTACTAATTCATACCAACTAGGTGCATCAAAACAAACAGCGCTACGTGGTTGCTTTAACTTTTCTCGCTCTTCTTCGGAACGTGGAATTGCGAAATATGCATCAAATCCTAATAATTTGAATCCTTCAAGTAACCCTTCAGAAATAACACGATATGCTTCTGTTATTGTACTAGGCATGTTAGGATGTGATTCAGGAACAATAACACTATAAGTCAATTCCTTGTCATGTAGTACACCTCTACCACCGGTTTGTCTTCTGATTAAACCATAGCCAAGTGCTTTGACTTTTGCAGTGTCAATTTCTTTAGTTAATCTTTGGAAATATCCCACTGACAAGGTAGCCGGGTTCCACGTATAAAAGCGTATAACTGGGTCAATTTCACCTCTTGATACAAAATTTAGTAATGCCTCATCAAATGCCATGTTATAGTAAGGATCATTACTACCAGTATTTATAAAATTCCAAGTTTCAGTCACAATAAAAAACTCCAATCAATATTAAATAAGAACATTTATTTTTGTTATCGTTTACAGAACTTTAACATTATAACAAAAATATTTTGATAAATCGTTATAACAGTCTTATAATATATATTATCGGGAAAATAGGGAGGATGCAAGATGAGTAGTTTTTGGTTTATAGCATTAGCAATACTAATTATTATCATTGTTTATATGATAGTTAACTATATGCTTAATAAAAAAGCTGTTACTGAATTAAATCAAAATGAATTTCATAACGGTTTAAGAAAAGCACAAGTCATTGATGTTAGAGAAAAAGTTGACTATGATTATGGCCATATTGTTGGTTCAAGAAATATTCCTATTACAATGTTTAAACAAAGATTTCAAGGTTTAAGAAAAGACCAACCTATTTATCTTTGTGATGCGAATGGGATTGCGAGTTATCGTGCAGCACGTACATTAAAGAAAAACGGTTACACTGATTTGTACATGCTCAAAGGCGGTTATAAAAAATGGACTGGCAAAATTAAATCTAAAAAATAATAAATTGATGGTAATAATTTTAAATGATAGAGTAATGCTCAACTAAATTAATGTAAGTAAATACTCTTAAAAATCGTTGCTAATTTTTAAAAACCCCCTGATGATACTTTAAAAGTTCATCAGGGGGTTTTCTAATTATTTTTCGCTACGTAAGTTTTCAAATTTTAAAACAGGTTTTCTCGCAGCTTGTGTTTCATCTAAACGATCAATAATAGTAGTATGTGGTGCTTCTAACACTTTATCCGGATCATTTTTAGCTTCTTCAGCAATTTGAATCATAGAGTCACAAAAATAGTCTAAAGTCTCTTTGGATTCGGTTTCTGTTGGTTCAATCATCATACCCTCTTCTACGTTAAGTGGGAAATAAATTGTTGGTGGATGTACACCAAAATCCAATAAGCGTTTCGCCATATCTAATGTTCGAACACCTTCAGATTTTTGCTTAGAACCACTTAGAACAAATTCGTGTTTACAATATTGTTCATAAGGAATTTCAAAATGATCTTTTAAGCGTGCTTTAATGTAATTCGCATTAAGTACGGCTGCTTCTGAAACTTCTTTCAAACCTAAATTACCCATAGTTCGAATGTAGGTATATGCACGTAAATATATACCAAAATTACCATAAAACGGTTTAACACGACCGATGGAATTTTCAATATCATTATCATATTTGAAAGTATCATTTTCTTTTACGACCATTGGTTTTGGTAAAAAGCTTGCAAGTTCCTTTTTAACGCCGATAGGACCAGATCCTGGACCACCGCCACCATGAGGACCAGTGAACGTTTTATGCAAGTTTAAGTGAACAGCATCAAAGCCCATGTCACCAGGTCTTACTTTATCCATAATGGCATTTAAGTTTGCTCCATCATAATACAATAATCCACCTGCTTCATGAACAATGTTGCGGATGTCCATAATATTCTTTTCGAAAATACCTAAAGTATTTGGATTCGTTAACATAATAGCAGCTGTATTTTCATTAACTAAACGCTTCAAATCTTCAACATCGACTTCTCCACGTTCATTTGATTTAACAGTGACAGCTTTAAAACCTGCAAAAGCAGCTGATGCTGGGTTAGTACCGTGTGCTGAGTCTGGTACTATTACTTCATTACGATGACCTTCACCATTTTTTTGATGGTATGCTTTAAAGATCATTAAAGCCGTCCATTCACCATGAGCGCCTGCTGCGGGTTGTAATGTAACTTCATCCATACCAGTAATTGCTTTCAGTTCTTCTTGTAAATTATGAACAATTTCCAGTGAACCTTGTACTTGATCTTCTTCTTGTAATGGATGTGATTCCGCAAATCCAGGTATTCGTGCCACTTTTTCATTGATTTTTGGATTATATTTCATCGTACAAGAACCAAGTGGATAAAAACCTGAATCGATACCAAAGTTTTTATTAGATAATTCAGTATAATGACGCACTAAATCTAATTCAGCTACTTCAGGGAATTCTGCTTTGTTTTTTCTAATGAACTTATCATCTAAAAGACGATTAACTGCATCATTATCAATTTCTTTTTGCGGCAAGGAATAAGCATATCTATCCTTTTTAGAACGTTCGAATATTAATGGTGTTGATTTACTTACTACCATTGAGTTCACCTGCTTTCTCAACAAATGTATCTATTTCATCTTTTGTTCTTAACTCAGTTACTGCAATTAACATATTTTGTGCTAAGTTTGAATCTACTTGGCCTAAATCGAAACCACCAATGAAGCCTTCTTCAGCTAATAATTGGTTAATTTCTGCGATTGGTTTATCAAATGTTACAACAAATTCGTTAAATGATGTACCTTCTGCAACTTTAAAACCTTGTGCTTTAAATTGTTCTTTTGCATAGTTAGCATTTTCAAAGTTTTGAACTGCGATATCATATATGCCTTGTTTACCAAGTGCTGACATACATATTGATGAAGCCAGTGCATTTAATGCTTGGTTTGAACAAATGTTTGAGGTTGCTTTGTCACGACGAATATGTTGTTCACGTGCTTGTAATGTTAATACAAAGCCACGGTTACCATCATCATCTTCTGTTTGACCAACTAAGCGACCAGGTATTTTACGCATTAATTTTTTAGTTGTTGCGAAAAAGCCACAGTGTGGTCCACCAAATTGTGCTGGAATACCGAACGGTTGCGTATCACCAACAACAATATCAGCTCCAAAAGTACCAGGTGGAGTTAATAAGCCAAGTGCAAGTGGATTCGCATAGACAATAAACAATGCTTTTTTAGATTCGATAAAGGATTGAATTTTTTCCAAATCTTCAATAGAACCATAGAAGTTAGGATATTGTACTGCAACTGCAGCAGTATCATCATCTATTGCTTTTTCTAATTTATCTAAATCTGTAATAGTACCATCTAAATCAACTTCTACAATTTCAAACTCTTCACGTGTTTTTACATATGTTTTCAACACTTGTAATGCTTGGTAATGCATGCCTTTAGAAACGACAATTTTATTTTTTCTAGTTTGGTTGAAGGCTAAAATACATGCCTCTGCAAAACTTGTCATTCCATCATACATAGAAGAATTGGCAATATCCATATCTGTTAATTCACAAATTAACGTTTGGAATTCAAAAATAGCTTGTAATTCCCCTTGTGATATTTCAGGTTGGTATGGCGTATATGCAGTGTAAAATTCTGATCTAGAAATCATAGCATCAACTACAGATGGCGCATAATGATCATATACACCGGCACCTAAAAATGATGTATGTGTTTCTTTAGTGACGTTTTTACTTGCGATTTGACTTAACTTTCTAAATAATGTTGTTTCCGGAACAGCATTAGCAATTTGTAATTCGTCGTTTAATAAAATATCTTTAGGTACATCTCCAAATAATTCATCAATGGACTTCGCACCTATAACATCTAACATTTCTTGTTTATCTTGTTCAGTTAATGGAATATAACGATGACTCACTTTGTACACCCCTCAATACTATTTTGAAATTTGATTTTTTTTAACGATTTTAGCTTTAACTTTTCTCTTTCTAACCTGAACCAATACTTCTTTATCTAATTCAAATTCGCTTCTCTCAATTAATGCTAAAGCGATTGATTTACCAGAAAATGGAGATTGCGTACCCGAAGTTACTTCACCAATTTCATTATTATCCAGGTCATATACTTTATAACCAGTTCTTGGAATGCCTTTATCTATCATTTCTAATCCAACAGCTCTGCGTTTAGATCCATTTTCTTTTTGATCTTTTAATACAGATTTCCCTATAAAATCAGCCTCTATTAATGGCTTAGCCGCAAAAGCAATTCCAGCTTCATATGGTGTGATTGATTCAGTTAAATCTTGACCATGTAAAGGTAAACCAGCTTCCAATCTTAGTGTATCTCTAGCACCTAATCCACAAGGTACTACATTGTTATCAATAAGGTTATCCCATATTTCTACAGTATCTTGTGCTTCACAATAAATTTCAAAACCATCTTCACCGGTATAACCTGATTGTGAAAGAATTACATTTTTACCAAAACAAGATACGTTTGTTTTGAATTCAAATGGTTTCATTTCGGATACGTCAATATCTACATGCTCCTGTATAAGTCCACGTGCCTCAGGACCTTGAACTGCCAATTGACCATATTGGTTTGATACATTCGTTACTTGAGCATCAAAATCTTGTGCATGTTGTTGCATCCATTCAAAATCTTTATCTGTATTACCTGCATTGACAACAAGTAAATAAGATTGGTCAGCTAATTTGTATGTTATTAAATCATCAATAATGCCACCATCCTCATTACATAAAGCAGTATATTGTGCTTTTTCTGTAGTAAGCTGATCGGTATCATTTGAAAGTAGGTATTGAACCAATTGGTCAGCTTCTGGACCTTCTATTAGTACTTCTCCCATATGACTAACATCAAATAATCCTACCGCAGTTCGAACAGCATTATGTTCTTCTTTAATACTAGAAAACTGGACAGGCATTGCCCAACCACCAAATTCTACAATTTTAGCTCCACTGTCCACAAATGTTTGGTACAATGGCGTTTGTTTAAGATTACTAGACATCAAGATACCCCCAATTAAATATTTATTAAAAAAACAGGATAGCTAAATAAGCTACCCTGTCTCATTATTCAGGAACGCGTCACAGTGTTATCCTTTTGCCTGAGAGTTTCGTTAAACTTGCACCTTCGGCGATGACGTTTATACATTGTCATTCTCTCCAACACTGATCAATCGCTAATCAAACTTTGTATAATTTCACTCTGTAAATCACAAAGTTTTTGATTACTATTAACTTTTTTGAATGCGATTTCATTATATCTTGAAACCCTAGATAAATACAACCATTTTAATTCAGGAAATGTTTTGTTATTCGCGTTCGGTCGATTTTCGTCGGATTTCACACGTTCATATAAAACCTCTAATTCACAATCTAACCAATAAACATATTTTACTTGTTTCAACAATTGGAGCGATTGTTCACCTTCAATAATACCTCCACCAGTAGCAATAATATCGTACTGTTCGAGACATTGTTGTAAATAAAATGCTTCTAATTGTCTAAAAACAGATTCACCATCTGACTCGAAAATTTCTGGGATGGTTCTTTGTTCTTGTTCTACAATATAATGATCTAAATCAATATATGTGTAATTATTAGCTTTTGCCATGTACTGACCTAATGTTGTTTTGCCAGTACCCATAAATCCTATTAATACTATTGGCGTTAAAGCACTATTCATGAATGAAATCTTCCTTTTATATGTGTTTTTCAATTTGGGAATCATAATATTTTTCTATATTATTTAAAGTTTTAAGTTTTAAACTATGATGAATTAAATAGAAAGATATTAAAGATAAATATAGCATAAAAAACCCGGCAACAAAAGAGGATAAAAACCCTTTCATACTATAAATAGATTGTTTTTTCAAAATATTCCCCCTTTTCTACTAATTTTAAATGTATTGCTAAATGATGGGTTGCTATTGTTGCTACACGAAAAGATAATACATTATTCAATAAAATAATGTATCCGGTATCATTTACTTGTTTAATAACTTTTCCATTTTTATAACTATAAGAATATGTTTGATTTTTCGAGGTTGCTATTGAAAATTTCTGGGGATGAATAATTGTTAATTTATGTTGTGAAGTAACGATAGATTGAGTGATATCACGTGCAAATAATTCTAGTTCTATATATTGTGTAGAGGTGTAATGTGAATTAAATAGTACTGCTTGTTTGATAAGTAATGGGAGTAAATGAGCAGCAATTGTTAAAATCAACATCGTAAATAGCATTTCGATAAAACTAAAGCTTTTTATTCTTATATTCATAGCAAAGATCTTCTTTCAAACTGTGATTCTTAATACACACGTTTTTTAAATGATAGGTAATTTTATATTGAGCAATTGTTTTAGACTTTTTATCAATAGTCTTGGATAAAGTTAAATCATAAAGTAAAATTCTTTTAGCCTCTAGTTTGTTCAATTGATTTTGAAGTGTAGTTTCTAATTGATAAGTTAATGGAATAATTTCGAGGCAAAGCGTCATGATTAGTGAAAATGTTAATAAACTATCCAGCAATATATTACTCTTTAACTTTTTCATATCTAATAGTCCCTTTTTCAATATTAAATATTATTCGGAAAAGTTGCTGCTGTAATTTAATATATAATGAACCAAATTGATGTGTATTACCATGTTTATCAAATGTCAGGTGTTTTAAATTAGTTTTAGGATGGATGAAACCATTAGTAATTAGTATGGGTTGATATGATGTATTTTGCATATCCATCATAGATATTTCTTGATTATATGGTTTGAAAAACATTGTTATAGATTGGTTTTCTTTAATTGCTTTAGATTTAAAATAGTAAAATTTTAGAATCAACTGCTGAATTTGATTGTCACGTGTATAAACGCTGTGTGTGTCATGTAGAAATTTCATTTGCATATACAATATAATCGCAATAATTGATAAAACAAATAACATTTCAATATAAGTAAATGCGTGCCTAGCTAGCAACAGCTTCACCATTAGTAATTGTAATATTTGCACCGGATTTACATTGTTTTTGATTCTCTTTAATATACCCCTCTCGAACAAGGTCATCTATTGTTGCTGGTGCTTGATTATTTTTTAATGTGTATGCTTCTATTTGGCTATCGACCATTTTTAATTGTGCTTTACAACCTGTATTTTGTATATGCTTTGATTGTTTTGCAATATTAGGGATTATTAGTATGAGTAATAAACTAATGATTAATAGTACGAGTAACATTTCTATTAATGTAAAAGCTTTTGTAACAGTTCTTTTATACATTTTTTTCATATTTACTCCTTTTAATAAGTTATTATTTTAAAGTTTGCATTAAATCAAACATCGGTAGCATAATTACTGCGTAAAGTGCGACAATTAATATCGCTAGTATTAGAAAGATTGTGGGTTGTATAAAACGAATTTGCTGTTGAAATCTATTTTGAATTTTATCAATAATGATTGTGCTATAAAGTTGTAGCTCAATACCTAATTTACCACTGCGTTCACCTTGTTGTATAAATGTAATTAATTCTGTTTCAATACAAGGTACACGTGATAATATTTGGTCTAATGTATCTCCTTTAGTGGTATGAATTGCAATTACAGAAGCTAAATAATTGAGGTATAAATCTTCCTGTTGCTGATATAAGTTTACGATGTGATGCAAGGTAACACCGTGTTTGTAAAATAACGCGAATTCAGAAGCAAATTGATATGTTTTATATAAACGGTAATAATGGTGGAAAATTGGAAGCTTAGAAAGTAATCTAATTTGTTTATTAATGGGTAAACGTTGAATAATTTTACGCATAATAATTAAAATGAGGAATATACTAATAAAAAATATACTAATAAATTTCGGTAAGACCATAATCGAGTATGTCAATAAGTGTTGAAATGGAGAACGAGTCACATCCATTGTTGCAAATAACGTTTCAAACTCTGGAATAACTGTATGATTTAAAATGGTGAGCATCAAGAAGAATATACTACATAAAATAACGGGGTATTGTAAAGCTTTTAACAAGTATAGCTTTACTTCATAGTTTCTTTTTAAATAGTCTTGAATATGTGGTAAACATTCGTTTAAATCGCTAAATTTTTCAGCAAATAATACTAACATTATCGTGGGTTTTGGATACTTTAGCTGTGATAACAGTTGATTACACGTTGCACCTTCAGCTATATATGCCAGTAACTCAGCTTTATACTGTTCTGGAATGTTGTATTGTTTTATTATAAAGTGAAATGCCTCAGAAATTGTAAAACCATGTGTAAGTAAATCATGTAAACGACCAATAAGACTAATTTTATCCTTATCACTGAGCTTTTTTTGGTTAAATGTATTTTTGTACCACTTTTTCACAAATAACCCCCTTTTGCGATAATCGTTGTAATATATTCGGCAAAGTTTGGAAATCTTCTGGTAGTCTATAATTATTGTTAAAGAAGTAATGTATATCTTCATGTGATAAGCTTTCTGCTACTAAATATCGATGCTTGTCATTAGAAGTAATGAGTCGTTGGTTAGTAATATTAATAATAGTTTGTACTAATTCCTGATTTGTGAGCCCCATTTCTAATAAACGAAGTAATGCCCCTTCACAACTATTGGCATGTAATGTTGTCAAAACAAGATGTCCACTTAAACTCGCGTGTATGACTTGTTTAGCTATTTCAGCATTTCTTATTTCACCAATTAAGATTACGTCTGGATCGCATCTTAAAATAGCTTTAAAAGAATTGTGATAGTCAATGCCAGCTTTAGTGTTTACCGAAATTTGCGTAATACCATCTATAATTCTTTCAACTGGGTCTTCAATAGTAATCACATTTAAATTTAATTGTTCTTTTGCATACAAACTCATTTGATACATTGATGTACTTTTCCCCGAGCCTGTTGGACCTGTGAATAACACCAAGCCTTGTTTTTTCGTCATTAAATGATATAAATAATCCAATTGCATTTCTTCAGTTGATTGGTAGAAGTATTGTGGAATTATTCTAATAACACAGCTTTCAATTCCTAATGATAACGGCAACGTGGAAATACGTAAGTAATATAACTGCTTATAGTTATAAATATAACGGCCACTTTGTGCAATGTGGTGTGTAGAAACATCTAGGCATGCTTGATATTTCATATAAGTTAATAGTTTAGCATAGGTATGCTTAGTCATTTTTTGAAAATCTATTAAACTTTCATTCACCCGCAATTTAATAACTACTTCATTTTCGACTGGTATAAAATGAATATCAGACGTTTTCTGTTTTATGGCCTTGGTCATAATATCTTCAAATAACAATTTCAAAAAATCACCTCCTACATATATACACGTAGAAGGTGATAATTTTACTTGCTATTTATAAATATGGATTTAATTGTTCATCATCAACTGTAGTATGTGGTCCATGTCCAGGGAATAATGGTAAATCACCATCTAATTCAAATAATTTATCTTTGATTGAGTCCACTAAAGTCTCATAATCACCTTGGTATAAGTCTGTTCTACCAATACCTTGTTTAAATAAAGTGTCACCAACTACAGCAAAGTCAGGAAAAACAAAAGTTAAACTGCCCGGTGAATGTCCTGGTGTATGCAATACATCGAAAGTGAAATCTGCAATTTGTGCTTTTCCTTCACTTAATGGTTCAGGCTTTACATCACTTGTAATGGCAGGTAAACCAAATTGTTTGAATTTTTCAGAGCCATTTTTTTGAGTGTTCGTAAGAAAATCAAATTCTTTAGAATGCATATAAACAGGTACATTATACTTTGTAACAATATCATTCAAAGCACCTATATGATCAAAATGAGCATGTGTTAACACCACTGCTTTTACTGTTTTATTAATTTGATTAACTTTTTGAATAATTTGACCACTTTCAGCTGCAGGATCTACAATAATTATGTTTTTATCATTTTCGATAAAATAAGTATTGGTATCTACAGGACCTAAAGTTAAATTAGATATTCTCATTTGGGTCACCACTTTTATCTAAATGTTGTTGCACTGAATCTAATTTTTCATCCATTTTTCTAGATTTATCACGGCGATCATCAATACGTATATTCGTACAGACTCTATCTAATCCTTTATTAAAAGGTAATTCATGGATTACTTGTACAACTTCCAATAAATCTTTTAAATCTCCTTCGATTAAAGTATTCATAGGTGTTAATTGATAGTCTATTTTACCAGCTTTTTTGTATTCTTTTAATTTGGTTTGAATTTCTGCAATATATTTACTGACACTTGGACCTTCAGTTCCAACAGGAATTACTACTACATCCACAATTGCCATTATTTGACACCGTCCTTTTCAAGTACATACGTATAAATTAAACCAGCAGCGCCAGTAATTCCTGCATCATTTCCAAGTTGTGCTTGAACGATTTCAGTATTGTGCTGAGCTGGTGTAAATGTTAAGTTATGATATTCTGTTTTAATATTTTCAATTAATATTAAACCTGCCGTAGACATACCGCCACCTAAAACAATATACTTCGGATTACTTGTCACACTAATTATGCTACATAAATAAGCGATGTAATTAGCTACACGTTCCGTTATAAATATGCAAAATTGGTCTCCAGCTTTCGCAGCATCAAATACAGCTTTTGCAGTTACTTTATTATTTTTAATTAATTCTAGTATAGATGATTTAAATGTTAATTTTGGATAATAAAAATTAACTAAATTAACTACGCCCGTCGCTGATGCAACTGTTTCTATACATCCAGATTTACCACAGTTACAATTGAAACGTTGATCATGGTCTACTCTAAAGTGTCCAATTTCTGCACCAGATCCATTGTGACCATGTACAATTTCACCGTTTGAAATAATGCCACCACCAAGACCAGTACCAAGTGTAATTGCTACAACATCTTCAGCACCTTCGCCTGCGCCTTTATGTTTTTCACCTAAAGCAGCTACATTCGCATCATTATCAACATAAACTGGGCAGTCCACAAACTGTTGGAAGATGTCTCTCACGTTGACATTACCTTGCCAATACAGATTGACAGCCCCATTAACTGTTCCCGTTTCAAATTCTACAGGTCCTGGCACCCCAATACCAACACCTAAAACATCATCAAAGTTATAATTTAAATTAGCTACTTGAGCTACAAAAGAATCGTAAATATTTTTCAATAGGTTATATCCACTTGAATCTGATGTATCTGTATCTATAGACCATTTAGTTATTCTTTCTAATTGTTCATCAAATATTCCAAGTTTGCATGTTGTGCCACCGACATCGGCTGCTAAAATAATTTTACTCATTTACCTACTCATCCTTTTCTAGTTTGTTTGATGGCGTGTTATAAACAATGTGTTTAAGAATTATGTTGAAATCCTAATTTACTCACTATCAGCTGTAAGCAAACGTTAAAACAAGAAAAGCTGTCGTTAAACAAAATGTTCACCATGAATATATACACGCGAATTCATTTATTCAGTTACTTAAATTATATCATAATACATAGCAAGTGCTCATCTGTTATATAGCTTGCATTAATTATCAAATTTATAGTTAACTTTGTCAATTTGTTTACTCTTATTATGGTTTTCTTTTGCAACAAATATTAAAAAATACAATTTTTATTTTTTTGAACTAACTTCTTCAATGCACAAAGAAGTAAATATAACTATTTCTTACATCTCAACTTTATTTTACTGATTCATATAATACAAAATAAAACCTAGAATAGTCATGACTATTCTAGGTTTATATAGACAATTTCGTTTATTATTCCCTGCGTTGACTAATTATCATTTTACATTTTAGATAATTATGTTTTGATAATAAATTATAATGATATAAAGAATTAATTTCTTGCTCAATCATTTCTAGCGTATCATTGTTATCTTTAAAATAAACAATGAAACCATATTTTTTTAATAACTGTAAGACATCATAAAAGTCGTTAATTTGTTCTTGCATATTAGTCTTCCAATTCTTTTTTTAAATTTTGATAATTTTCATTACCAGGATTTAATTTTAATGCTGCATTGATATATTTCAATGCTTCATCTTTATCGTCTAATGCACGGTTAGCGACAGCTAACTCGTAGTTTAACAATCCAGAATCAGGAAATGTTTTCAGTCCACGTTCCCAATCGGAAATAGCTTCAGCTCTAGAATCAACAGTAGTCGTAATCAATCCCTTTAAATAGTATGTTTCATCATCGGCATAATTTTTGTCGATTGTTTCAGCAACCATTTGCTTAGCCTCTTTATATTTATCTTCCTTCATCTGTTTAGCAATAATAGTGTTATAAATATTATCTTCTTTAATTGTATAGATTCTTATTTGTGATGCGATAAATAATATTAAAATTAGCACCAGTAAAATCCAAAAAACATTACGATTTGCGGTAAAATAATATGCTAAAAGTGTAATGAACAAACCACCAATAAAACCACCGATATGAGCCCAAACATTGATGTTATCCATAAATAACGAAATACCAATCAAGATTACTAATGCGATAAGCAATTGACCGACTAATTTGCGTTCAAAAATCTTACTTATATACATAAATCCAAATAATGAACCGATAAGACCGAAAATTGCACCACTTGCTCCTACTGAAATAGTATCAATATTAAATGATAATGAAGCAAAATTCGCAAATAACCCTGAGAATAAGAATATTACTAACATTCTCCAATGACCGACGATAGATTCCACTATTTTGCCAAAAATAAAGAGACTTAGCATATTCATTAAGATATGTTCAAAATTATAATGTAAAAATATGGAAGAAATTAATCGATACCATTCTCCATGTACTACATTAAAGTGTACTAATCCACCTACATCTAATAGTTTTAATTCTGAAAAACGATTGAAAAATAAAATCATTAATAGCCATATAATGACGTTAATACCTATCAATGTATAAGTGACTGGTGAAAATTTTATCATGTGTTTTTCAATAGGACTTTGATTTAATGATTTTTGTTTGTATGTAGTAGTTGTGTGTTTCGCATTATTGTTTTGATACAATCGTTTCATAATGTAATTAGGCATAGTGCGTTCAATACTTACATCATTATGTAATACTTTAATTGTTAGTTTTATAGGTTGATGTTCATTTAAATGTTCTTCAACAAATTGGTTATTTGTAAAACAGTAAATGTCTATGTTTTGAGGTTCAAAATCAACAAAGTTTGCGATATCTTCTCTGTGTTCTTGAATTCTCTCTTTTGTTAATCGAATTTCTTGTGCTGATTGCACGTCGTTTCTAAATATTTTTATTGTTTGTCGTTGTTTATGCGCTAACCAAACTTCTTCTGTATCTTGGTTATAGTGTTTAAGTTGATAATTATAATATCTAATCCATAAATAAACACATTTCCAAAAATGCTTTTTTGTAATCATTTTTGCCTCCGTCATTTAGTTGTTGCTACAATATATGTTTCTACTGGTTGATCATGAGACTCTGGTTCGAAATCGTTTAATTGGAAATCATAAATTAAACTCAGTGTTTGTTGTTCGTGTTGGCTTAAAAATTTATCAAAATAGCCTCCACCATAGCCTATACGGTATCCTTGGTCATTAAAAACTACTCCCGGTACAATAACTAAGTTTAGCTCATTTGTTATCGTTGTGTCTGCAGTAATATAGTTAATCCCCTTGTCATCCTTACCAATTTGAGATAAATCGTTAATTTCTTTAAATGTCATAACACGATTCTCATAATCAGTATGAGGTACAAATACCTCTTTGCCGTCATTAAGCATATGTTTAATAATTTGATATGTATCTACTTCGTGACTCATTGCTAAAACAATCCCAATACGTTGTGCAGATTGATATGTTATTGATTGATATAATTGAGTAGCAAGATGTAAATCAGCTGTGCGTTTAGCTTCACCAACAAATGATTTCATTTGTTTAATCATATTTGTGCGCAATGTTTTTTTATCCACATGTTCACCTTCATTTTTATTTATACTGTCCTTATTATAACGTTATTCCATTATCATGTCATTAATCACTCACTGACATAAAAATAACCAGGTTCATCAAGAACCTGGTTATCTTCAGACATTATTATTTTGTTTCACGGTGCAATGTATGTTTATTGTCTCTAGCACAGTGTTTTTTCATTTCTATACGTTCAGGATTAGTACGTTTATTTTTTGTTGAAATGTAGTTTCTTTCACCACATTCTGTGCAAGCTAAAGTTACGTTTACGCGCATGCTAATTCCTCCTTACCTTTTCAAAATACGACTAATTAATCATACCACTTTGCATGAAAATTGAAAAGTATTATTTTATACCAAATGCCATACATCAACGTTTTGTAATTAAATTATGTTACTTTTAATAGCTAAATGCCATTATTTTTTATTTTTAAAATAATAATCTATAACATCTCTACCAACATCTCCACCATTTAACCATGGTTCAGGAACAGGTTGATTCGTATAAACTATTGAAAATGCTAATTGTGGATCTTTTATTGGTGCATAACCAATATAAGTTGAGTTAACTTTAGGTTTACCATCTTTGAATACTTCGGCAGTACCAGTTTTACCAGCACTTGGAACGGTAGTATCATTAAAGCTTTCATAACCAGTTCCTTCTTCTTCGTTAAACGCCATATCAAAACCTTCTTGAACTTGGTCAATTTGATCTTGCGTGTTGTTTACTCTATTTAACACGTTGCCTTTAACTTTGTGTTTGACAGGACCTAATGAATCTTTATTAGTTGCATCATGAATTTGAAGACCGATATGTGGTTGAATACGATAACCATTATTAGCAATCGTTGAAACATATTGAGACAACTGTAAAGGAGTATAAGTATCATATTGACCAATAGCTAAATCAAGGTAGTTACCAGGATTATTATTTAATGGCTCAATTTGACCACTTGTTTCATTTGGTAAATCTATACCTGTCTTCACACCGAGACCAACTTGATTAAGACCTTTACGTAGTTTTTGACCAGCAATGGAAATATCTGAAGGTAAGTTCATATTTGGTGTATATGGTGACCCAGCAATTTTTAAAGCAGTTTTAAACATGTAAACGTTGGAAGAATGCATTAATGCTTCTTTATCATCAATTCTTACTTTTCCATCTTGGTTAAAGTAAGAATGTTTTTTCAATCCACCTGAAAATTCGAGCGGTTCATCAATCATTTCTTCTCCAACATTAATAGCATCGTTTTGATAACCAGCTAAGAGTGTACCACCTTTAACTGACGAACCTACAGTATATTGTGCTGTAAATGTTCCGATATCAAAATCAGTGAGACTACCATCTTTATCAATTTGTTTACCTACCATTGCTAAGACGTCTCCATTATTAGGATTTTGAACAACCATCAAAGCATTGTCCATATCCTTAGCACCTTCACTACGCAATTTTTTAATTTGCTCTTCTAGATATTCTTCAGTTTTCTTTTGCAAGTCTACATCAATAGAAAGTACTAAGTCATCTCCACGTGAACCAGGGTTGACTACTTTAGAATCAATTATCTCTCCTGATTTATCCGTAGTATATTTCATTTCTTTCTTTTTACCACGTAATACATCTTCATATTGATATTCTAAGTAAGATTTGCCGACACGATCATTTCGTGAATAACCTTTAGATAAGTATTTATCTGTTAATTCTTTAGGTATACCTTCTTTAGATGTCGATACGTCACCTAAAATACCACGCAATGTATCGCCATAAGGATATTTTCGATCCCAGTCCATTGCAGTATTTACACCAGGTAAATCTGAAAGTTTTTGTGATACGGCTGCGTACTCTTCCTCACTGACATCTTCATTTTTAATAGTTTGTGGATCTAGAGTTGAGCCAGCCATCATTTCTCTATAAATTGCTAACACTTGTAAATCATCATCACTAAGAGAATCCAATTGTTTTTTAGTGATTTTGTTACGTAATGTTTCGTCATATTGTTCTTGCGTAATGCTACCGTCATTTAATAAACTTTCTTCATGTTGCATCATGTCTTTAGATTTTTGTGGATGCTTTTGCACCCAAAAATCTTGTTTATCTCTATCAGTAATACTATCCGTATCCATTTTAATGAGTTTTGAAAGTTTTGTTGCTGTGTCTAATATTTCAGACTGTGACGTTTTTTTACCACGTGTGTATGTAATAGACATTTTTGATGCATTATCTACAATTACTTTTCCATTTCGATCTAGTATTCTGCCTCTAGGTACAGATTCATTTACAGTAATATTTTCACTATTTTTTATCAACTGTTTATAATGAGAACCTTGGGCAATTTGTAGATAACCGAGGCGCAATACTATAATTGCAAAAATGAACACAATAATGCCAAAAATAAAACTAATTCTCTTGTTCATTGTAGCTCTTGTTTTTTCAATATTTGACTTTTCTTTTAATCTTTTTAACAAATCAACCTACCTCTATTCAAAAGTTCTCACTATAAATGATATATGAAATGTTGAATTTTTTCTATTATTTTAGTCAAAAAAATGACGACCTCATTTAAAGGTCGTCATAAAATGAGCTTTTTATTTAGCTGCATTATATAGTTCGTCAACTTTTTCCCAGTTAACAACATTCCAGAAAGCACTGATGTAATCTGGACGTTTATTTTGATATTTTAAGTAGTATGCATGTTCCCAAACATCTAAACCTAAAATAGGTGTTTTACCTTCAGTTAATGGGTTGTCTTGGTTAGGTGTAGTAACGATTTCTAAGTTACCGTTATTTACTACTAACCATGCCCAACCTGAACCAAAACGTGCTGCAGCTTTATTTGCAAATTCTTCTTTAAATGCATCTAAAGAACCCCATTGTTCTTTAATTTTATCAACTACAGTACCTTTTTCTTCAGAGTTAGGAGTTAATAATTCCCAGAACAATGAATGGTTGATATGTCCTCCACCATTGTTACGCACAGCTGTTTGAATATCTTCAGGTACGCTATCTAAGTTAGCGACGATTTCTTCAATTGATTTAGATTCTAAATCAGTACCTTCTACTGCTGCATTTAATTTTGTAACATATGTGTTGTGGTGCTTGTCATGATGAATTTCCATTGTTTCTTTATCGATGTGTGGTTCTAATGCATCGAACTCGTAAGGTAAATTTGGTAATTCAAAAGCCATAAATAATCATCCTCCTAATTAATCATATATAAAGCATAACAATTAAACTTACTTACAACAATCAAAATGCTTAGCGCATAACTGTTTTGAAAGATTAGTTGTCATCTTTGCTACTTTATTAGTATATCTCAAATTCGCAATATTTAAACATATAAATGTTAGAAATTATAAAATAAAAAGTAATTCGTACTATTGACCTATGTTTTACGTTTACATTTTTAATAAAAAGACACTTTTGGTAATGTTTTGCACACGTGGTAACAAAATAATAAGGCTAATTCAAAATTTGAATTAGCCTTATTATCAATCATATTTTTAAATTATTATGCTAATTGACATTGTTCACAAATGCCGTAAACTTCCAATTTATGTTGTTTAATCTCGACGCCTGGTAATTTCGATTTAATCTCTTCCATTGGACAAAACTCTATGACCTTTGTGTCACCACATTGTTCACATATAAAATGATGATGATGGTGTTCAGCACATGCAATTCTAAATTTCATTTCACCATCTAATTCAGTGCTTTCAATAATATTAAGTTCCTTAAATAAATGTAAGTTTCTATAAATAGTATCGAAAGAAATACCTGGATAGTGTTGATCCATGCCTCGTTGTATATGTTTTGCATTAATATATTTATCTTCATCCACAAAGATATTTAACATATCTCGACGTTTATCGGTATATTTATGACCATGTTGTTTAATAATCTTAATCGCTTCTTCAGTTTTCATCCGTATCAGCTCCTTTGTGCTTATATGTACTTAATTTTTGATATAACATAGTAAGCATTAATAATAAAACTAATAAAACAACGATGACGCCTCCAGGTGATATATTGATGTAAAATGCTAATATCAATCCGCCTATAACTGAAATTTCACCAATAATAATACTCCAAATAATAAGTTGCTTAAATCCTTTCGTTAAGCGCATAGTAATTGCAACAGGTAATGTAATTAATGCACTGACTAAGAGTATTCCTACCACACGCATAGATGCAGAAATAACCATAGCGACGATGACAATAAAAACAAATTGAATCCATTTTGGTATTCCGATTACTTTACTATATTCTTCATCAAATGATAAGACAAAAAGTTCCTTGTAAAAGGTTAAAATGAAAAACAATACAATTACAACAACAATTAATATTGTAATTAAATCACTGATTGTCACGGCACTAATTGAACCAAAAAGTAAGCCTACTATTTCTTGATTAAAGCCTTCTGCGAGTGATATGAAAATAGCACTTAACGCAATCCCTGTACTCATAATGATGGGAATTGCAATTTCTTGATAATTACTATATGACGTTCGTAATTTCTCAATTAACAAAGCACCGATAACAGCAAATAATATACCAAACCACATCGGATTAATAAAAGTCAAGGCAGGTAATAAAGTAATAACATACATGCCAAAAGAAATTCCGCCAAGTGTAACATGGCTTAGTGCATCAGCAATAAGTGATAAGCGTCTAACAACGATAAAAGCACCTATTAATGGTGCGATAAAACCTATTAAAATACCGCTTAAAAGTGAATAACGCATAAAATCAAAATTCAATAGTGCATCAATCATTTGTACAGCACTCCCTATCATGTTGATGATCGACAAATTGAATTGGATGTCCGTAAATTTTAGAAATTTGAACTTCATCTAGTGATTTAAAATCTTCAGTAGTGCCGTGAAAATGGATGTGCTTATTTAAACAAGCAACTTCTGTTGCAGTATCTGCTACTACTCCAATATCATGTGTCACCAAAATAATAGTAACACCTTCAGCTTTCAATTTATCTAATGTGTCGTAAAATTCGTTAACGTGTTTTGCATCAATTCCATTAGTAGGCTCATCTAGAATTAACACACTTGGGTTGCTAATTAATGCACGCGCAATTAAAATCCGTTGTTGTTGTCCACCAGACAATTCGGCGATATTTTTATCAATTAAATGACTAATATTTAGTCGTGTTAACACAGCTCTAACTTTTTCGTCATCACGTTTATTAAACCATTGACCTAGCCTTTTACGTTTAGTTAAGCCACTAAGAACAACCTCTTTGACGCTTGCTGGAAATCCTGCTTTAAATGATAGTGCTTTTTGAGAGACGTAACTAATTTTTAACAGCGATTGTTTACCTTTATAATCTTTGCCATCAACAAAGATTTTTCCTTTTTGTATTGGTAATAACCCCAAAATAACTTTTAATAATGTTGATTTCCCTGCGCCATTTGGACCAACAATGGCCAAAAACTCACCCGGATTGATTTTAATATTAATGTTATCCAATACTTTTTTATTATCAAAATAATAATCTAAATTTTTTAATTCAAAAACTGGTGTAGCCATTTTTTCACCTCGAGTAATACTATACAGCTTACTTGTATATATGTAAATAGTAATGTTTACGACTTAAAGATAAAAAGATTAAGTTAAGTACGATATAGGAGTTACTATTGGCTGTTTTAATAATCACAGTCAATTAACAATATATATCGTCTCAACTTAATCTATAGATAATTACTGATTTAAAATTTGTTCTTTTAAATCTGCTTCAAAACGTTGGTTTTTCAACATTTCAATTTCAAATTTATATGGTGGTTTTTTGTTCTTTTTATCTTCACCCACATAAGGTGTTTCTAAAATTTTCGGTATATCTTTGAAAGTATCATGATGTACAATATAATTTAAAGCCTCAAATCCAATATGACCAAATCCAATATTCTCGTGGCGGTCTTTATGGGCGCCAATAGGATTTTTACTATCATTTACGTGCACTACTTTAATTCGATCAACGCCTACGATTTTATCAAATTCGTTTAATACGCCATCGAAATCTTCTTTTACATTGTACCCTGCATCATGTGTGTGGCATGTATCAAAACATACAGATAAGCGTTCATTATGCTCTACACCGTTAATAATTTCAGCGATTTGTTCAAATGATCTACCTATTTCTGAACCTTTCCCAGCCATTGTTTCTAAAGCGATACGTACATTATTATCGTTTGTTAGTACTTCATTTAAACCTTCGATAATCTTTTTAGTACCTTTTTCTTCACCTGCACCGACATGTGAACCCGGATGTAGAACTATGTCACGTGCTCCAATTGCTTGAGTACGTTCTATTTCACTTTGTAAAAATTCAACGCCAAGATTAAAGACGTGAGGTTTTTCGGTATTAGCAATATTAATTATATAAGGTGCATGTACTACAATATTCGATAAACCGTGTTCAGCCATAAACGCTTGGCCACGTTCAATATTTAAATCTTCAATAGCTTTACGACGAGTATTTTGAGGTGCACCAGTATAAATCATAAAAGTTGATTCTCCGAATTTATATGCTTCTTCGGCAGATCCTTCAAGCATTTTTTTACCACTCATTGATACATGAGATCCTAATAACATAAAACTCACCTATCCTTTTTTATTTTTTCTAGCTTGTCTATTTTGTCGTTTACTGTATTGTTTACGTTCTTTACGCTTTAATTCTTCTAATTCACGTTTGAATTTTTTCTTATATCCTGGCTTAACTGTTTTTTTGTTGTTACGTTTAACTTTATTTTTAATTTGATTAGTTAAATGGTCATCTTTATTTTTACGAGATTGTCGTTTGTTATGTGCTTTTATAGCTTGTAGCTCACCATTTTTAATATCAACATCTTTAAAGACGTAACCGCGTTCTTCTATTAACCCAATATTTGCTTCTTCATCGGGACTATAAAGCGTTATAGCTATACCATGGTATTGTCCACGGCCAGTTCGTCCTACACGATGTGTAAAGAAATCAATATCATTAGGCACATCAAAATTAATAACATGACTAACACCGTCGATATCAATGCCACGCGAAGCTAAATCACTTGCAATAACATATTGGAACTCTAAGTTTCTAATGCGTTTCATTTGTTGTTTACGCTCTCTAGGTGTAAGTCCACCATGGATCATGCCAAGTTTGATACCTGCTTCATTTAATTGTTGCCCTAATTCGTTAGCACTATCTCTACTATTACAAAAGATAATACATAAATAAGGATTAATAACATCCATCAATTTCAGAGTTTTATCAATTTTTGCGTCACCCTTAGTCGGTATTAAGTAAAAATCGATATTCTTTTTGTTTTGAGTAGTGTGTTCAATTTCAATAAACTCTGGTTGCTCTAAATATTTATTTAAGAATGGATGTAAAGATTTAGGAATAGTTGCACTAAATACAGCGATATTTGCAGACTCATCTAAACGAGTAGCAATTAAATCGACATCTTCAATTAAGCCTAAATCTATCATTAAATCCGCTTCATCAATAACGAGATATGATGCTAAATGTACATGTAAATCACCATGTTTAGCTAAATCATTTACACGTGTAGGTGTGCCAATGATCAATTGTGGTTGATTTTTGGCACGTTGTCTGTCTTTCTCGAAATCAGTACCACCAATAAATAGTTTGACTGAAACATCTGTTTTGAATTGTGTTAAGTGTTGTGCTGCGTCAAATAGTTGTTGTGCTAATTCACGCGTAGGCGCTACTACAACAGCCTGTGGTTCGTGAATTGAAATATCAATATTTTGAATTAATGGAAGTAAAAAAGCATGTGATTTACCTGTTCCTGTTTGTGACTGACCTATGATATTAGCTTGTTTTAATATTTTAGGAATTACTCTACTTTGTATTTCTGTTGGTTTATCAAATTTTAAATCTTTTACCGCCTCAATTAATTCGGCATCCAATTTAAAATTCTCGAATGGGTGATTAGCCATATTTTGGCCTCCTTAAATTTCATCTTACTTATTATAAAGGAAGAACACATGAATTTGAATATATTTATGCGTATTTTTATAAATAGTTATATGGATCAGTATTTAGTTCTGATGCCACCATTGTAAAATCGATGTTTTCAACGGGTAACCAGTTATTCAGTAAGTTGATAAGTCCTTCTTTCATCACATACTCGCTATAATGATTAATATCTAATAAATTCATCTGATTTATTTTCGCATCTAATGCTTCGTGATGTTTAATATCGCCAGTTATAAAAATATCCGCACCCAATGCTTGTGCTTGATATTCATAACCAATCCCTGCACCACCAATGATAGCTACTTTTTTAATATGTGCATTTAAATCACCAATATAACGTACACTTGGCATATTTAAATTTTCTTTAATTGATGCAGTAAAAGCTGAGACATTTTGTGTTGCTGGTAACTCACCGATAACCCCTAAGCCATAGTTAGCAACTTTAGTCATTTCAACAAAGTCGTACACAGGTGTTTCGTATGGATGATATTGTTCAATTAATTGTTGTGCCAATACCTTTTGAGAACTATTTATCATAAATTCCAGCTTAACTTCTGCAACTTGCTCAATTGAATGTAATTTACCTTGATGAGGATTAGCACCATCAACTGGTTTAAAATTACCAGTACCAGCTGATTCAAAAAAGCAATATTCATAATTACCCTCTTCAGCTAGGCCGTGCTCACTAAGATTTTGTTTTAACGATTCAACATTATTTTGAGGTACATATACTTGAACTTTGTAATAATAGTGGTCTGCTGAATTTAAAGGTTTTAGATTGGTTAAATTCATTTTATCGGCAAGCATTTTATTCACGCCATCTGAGTAGACGTCTAGATTTGTATGTAATGCTATTAGGTTGATATCATGTTTAATTATTTTTCTAATAATCGCACCATATCCATCTTGTTCTACTACTGATTTTATACCTTTAAATATTAATGGGTGATGACAAATAATTGTGTTGAGACCTTTAGAAATAGCCTCATCTACAACTTCAATCGTACAATCAAGCGCAGTTAAAACACCTGATATTTTAGCTTGTTTATCGCCTATTAATAGACCTACATTATCCCATGACTCAGCAGTTGTAAATGGAACATGTTGTTCGATTGTGTGTAGTAGTGTTTTAATATTCATTTAAAGCACCTCTTTAATCATTTGAATTTCATTTTCGATTTCCGTAATTCGTTCTCTGTGAGTAGTTTGATTCAGTTGTGTTAATATATGCTCTAATGCTGTTAACTCACGTTCCCATTTTTGATAAAACAGTTCTGATTTTTGTGACAGTAAGATAGGGCCAAATTTCAATTCTAACAGTGATAAATTTTTAATTTCTGGTGAATAATCGGCCACAATTATTTCATACGTATGGCCTTTTTCTGTCATTAACACTTCATCTACAATTGTATAATTTAGTTGTTGTAATAAAACGCGTATAGGCTGTGATTGTATATTGCTTTGTAAAATTAGACGGGGTCTGTTAGTTAATTTTTCTTGACCTGCTCTTAATATTTTAGTGATAAGTGGTCCGCCCATGCCACATATAGTAATAGATGTTATAGCATTATCCGTTTTTAGTACTGTTAAACCATCACCTAGTTCAACAGAAATTACTGATTCTAAACCATGTGCGCGCACATTTTTTACTGATGCATCAAAGGGTCCACGAATTACTTCACCAGCTATAGCTCGTGCAGTTAAATTATTTTCAATTGCATAAATAGGTAAATAAGCGTGATCCGAACCAATATCAGCCAGATAATCACCTTTTATATATTCACTAACTTTTTTTAAGCGTTGATTAATTTGAATCATGAGTTAACTCCCTTGTATTAAATAAAAAGCTCTTTTGCACATAGAAAGTACAAAAGAGCCATAAATTAGTCCATAAAATCTTTAAGACGTTTACTTCTGCTTGGATGTCTTAATTTTCTTAATGCTTTTGCTTCAATTTGACGAATTCTTTCTCTTGTAACGCCAAACACTTTACCAACTTCTTCTAATGTACGTGTTCTACCATCATCTAAACCAAATCTTAAACGTAAAACATTTTCTTCACGGTCTGTTAATGTATCTAACACATCTTCTAATTGTTCTTTTAAAAGTTCGTAAGCAGCGTGATCTGAAGGGCTTTGCGCCTCTTGATCTTCGATGAAATCACCTAAATGGCTGTCATCTTCTTCACCAATTGGGGTTTCTAATGATACAGGTTCTTGAGCAATTTTTAAAATTTCTCGTACCTTTTCTGGTGGTAGATCCATTTCTTCACCAATTTCTTCAGGTGCTGGATCTCTTCCCAAATCTTGTAATAATTGACGTTGAACACGAATTAATTTATTAATTGTTTCTACCATATGCACTGGAATACGAATTGTACGTGCTTGGTCGGCTATAGCACGAGTTATTGCCTGTCTAATCCACCAAGTCGCATAAGTTGAAAATTTAAACCCTTTATTAAAGTCGAATTTTTCAACTGCTTTAATCAGTCCCATATTTCCTTCTTGAATTAAATCTAAGAATAACATTCCACGACCGACATAACGTTTAGCGATGCTGACTACTAGACGTAAGTTTGCCTCAGCCAATCTAGACTTAGCAACTTCGTCACCATCTTCGATACGTTTTGCCAGTTCAATTTCTTCTTGTGCACTTAATAAATTAACACGTCCTATTTCTTTTAAATACATACGGACAGGATCATTTATTTTGACACCTGGAGGCGCACTTAGGTCGTTAGGATTAATTTTATCATCTGTATCATTACTATCTTTTTCATTTACTAAACTAATATCATTGTCATTTAGCTGATCGAAAAAATCATCCATATGATCTGGATCCATTTCGAAGTTTTGCAGTTTTTCTGCAATTTCTTCGTGGCTTAAATGCCCTTCTTTTTTACCTTTTTCGATTAATTGTTTTTTAACATCTTCTAAAGTTAGAGATGGGTCAATTGTTTGTTTCTTTACTTTAACTTTATCTACAGACATGAAAAGGCCTCCCGAATATAATATCAACGAATACATTTTGTTTAATTGTGAGAGTTTATTAGTACTCATTGCCATTTATGACGTTACTTAAACATTGTTAACCTCATAATTATACAATTGTAAGTTGAGTTGTACCGTAACTGTTAATTCATTCTATTTTTATTGTAGTCTACAATCTTTGCTAAGTAATATTTTTGTAATTCCGTATCACCAAGACGTAATGCATCATTTAATTTTTGATTTAAAGATACTGCAGTTTCTTCTGTTCTATTAGCAGTAATAGTGTTGATATAGTCATCGATTTCATATTCAAACGGTTCTTCATTTATCTTATAATTATCTAAAGATATAAATGCTTCTTTTATCTCTGAAATGTCGATATATTGCAACACATCACTAATGTCGAACGTACCATTATCGGCATAAAACTCACGTAAAACATTAAATATACGCTTAAAATACTCATTTGTAAAGTCTTCAGGCGCAATTAATTGGTGGTAATTTAAAAATGTATCTTTATCATTCATGAAATGTCTTAACAAGTTTCGTTCTGCTTTTTCTTGTTTAGTTAAATTAGTGAACTGTGGTATGTTGGGCACACTTGGAATTTGAGGTTCATAGTACGATTGTACGGCTCCTACTTCATTACTTAGACTTTCCTGACTAACTTTAAACAATTCCGCTACTTCTTGCAATACCTTTTTCTTTAAAATTGGCGATTGCATAAATCCAATTTCATTCGTAATCTCTTTAAGATATTTTTCATAAGCTAAATCATTATTATTAATTTCATCTTGATGCAATAATACTTTATAAATTAAATACGCTTTTTTTTCATGATTTACAAAGTGATTAAATGCATCCGCACCATATTTACCAATATATTCATCAGGATCCATATTTTTAGGTAATTGTACTACAAACACATTAAAGCCTTGTTTTAGTAAAACATCTCCTGTTTTTAATGTAGCTTCACTTCCTGCAAAGTCTCCATCAAACATTAAAGTAATATTGGAAGTTAATTTTTTAAGGAATGTTATATGTTCTTGCGATAGCTGTGTCCCCATACTTGCAACTACTTGCTTTAATCCTGCTTGATCCGCTTTGATAACATCCATAAAACCTTCAAGTAATATTGCTTCATCTACTTTTCTAATCGTTTTGCGGGCGCGATCTACATTATATAGTAATTTCCTTTTATGAAATATTGGTGTTTCTGGTGAATTTAAATATTTTGGTTCTTGATTCGTATAAGTACGTCCTGAATATCCTACAATACGTGATTGAGCATTCATTAATGGGAACATAATTCGATCTCGAAATCTATCGAAATAACTAAAGTTTTCTTCGTTACGTGATAATAAACCAGCTTCAAATGCAAGTTGAATATCATAGCCTTTTTTCTGTAAAAAATCATGACAAAAATGCGTATTATTAGGTGCATAACCTATTTGACGCGCATCTATTAATTCATCTGTAAAACCACGTTCTTTTAAATAATTTAACGCTGCTTCACCTTCTACAGTTTTTTTTAGAGCATAATGATAATATTCTTGCATTAATTCATGCATTTCAATCATCTTCAAATCATCTGATGCAATTTGATGACCATCATTTGATGGTGTTTCAGATGGTAAATCCACAGTAATATTAACACGCTCACCTAGTTCTTTTACTGCTTCAACAAAGGAAATATCCTTAATTTCTTGAGTGAATTGAAAGACATTACCACCTTTTTTACAACCGAAACAATGACAAATTTGTTTATCTTCTGAAACGGTGAACGATGGTGTTTTTTCATCGTGGAAAGGGCATAAACCAATATAGTTTCGCCCTCTTTTTTCTAATTTTACGTATTCACTTACTAAATCAAGGATATCTGTTTTATCTTTTATATCATTTATTACTGCTTGTTCAATTCGCAAATTTTATCACCTATTACACATTAGTTATACAATTATAACTGTTAAATACCTTTTTTGAAATTATTATGCTCAATAATACTAATAATATCATTGGCTGTTTCTTCAATAGCTTTATCAGAGACATCAATAACAGGACAACGGATTTTCTCAACTAAATTATGGAAGTAATCAAGCTCTTCTTTTATACGTTGTTCTGTAGCATATCTTGCACTTTCACCTAAACCAAGTTGACGTAACCGTTCTTTTCTAATTCTATTAAGTTTTTCCTCACTAATTTTTAAAGCGATACATTTTGATGGATCAACATTAAATAAGTTTTCAGGCGGAACCACCTCTGGCACAATAGGAATGTTCATTACTTTATAACTTTTATGTGCTAAATATTGTGATAATGGCGTTTTAGAAGTTCTAGATATGCCTAATAATACTATATCCGCTTTTTCTAATCCTTTTGGATCTTTACCATCATCATATTTAACCGCAAATTCGATAGCATCTATTTTTTTAAAATAAGCCTCATCAAGTCTGTGTACTAATCCTGGTTCATAATACGGTTGTTCATCTATGCGTTCTAATAAGATGTTCATTAACGGTCCCATAATGTCAACACTTTTAATATTAAGTTCTCTTACTTTAGCTTCCATATATTTACGTATTTCTGGTTTCACTAACGTGTACACTATAATGGCGTCCGTTTCACGAGCTACTTGTACGACCTCATCAACATTTTCTAATGCTTCTATATAAGGATATCTCAATATTTCATGTTCACACTGATTGGGATTAAACTGAGATATACATGCTCTTGCTACTAATTCTGCTGTTTCGCCAATAGAATCTGATGCAACTATTAAATTTATCTTTTCCATTTCATTAACCACCTATTCATTAAATAATGATACAAAAATATTAGTTATTGTAGTTTTAGAGATTCTACCTTTAACTTCAAATTTACCATTATCTTTTTTATTTACTATGGGTAACGAATCTATTTCTTTTTCAATCATTAAATTCGCTGCATAAACTACGCGTTCATTTTCTAATATGTAATTCAAATTAGGCATTCTTGTCATGACGATATTTACAGGCATTGAATGAATATCGTCACCAATCATAGAAGCTCTTAGCAAATCTTTGCGTGAACAAACTCCTATAAAATCACCATCTTCGTTAATCACAAATAATGTACTTACATCTTCTAAAAAAATAGTACATATCGCATCATAAACTGACATTTCATTTTTAACGACAACAGGCTGAGATAAATAATCTTTGACTACATATTTTTTTAATTGATCTGAAATTAATTTGTTTTTAGGCTTTCCTGCATAATAGTAACCTACTCGTGGTCGTGCTTCTAAAATACCTGACATTGTTAAAATAGCTAAATCAGGTCTTAAAGTAGCTCTAGTAAGGTCTAATCGCTCTGCTATATGCTCACCGGTAATCGGTCCATTATTCTTTACAATATCGACAATTTGTTGTTGCCTTTTACTAAGTTCTATAGCCTTTCACCCCTTTACTCATACATCATAATTATACATTGAATTGCTTCCTGCTACAAATACATATAATTACTTGCTAATAGTTAAACTATAGATTAGAATAAACAGTGAAGCGAGCTAAGGGCGGTGAGAGCTTAGCAAGTAATAATGGCGTAATCAATTAAAAATAAATTTAAAAGTGAGTGGCTACACTAATTTGGGTGGAACCGCGGGTTAACTAAAAATTAGAAATAACACACAACATTTGTGGTATTATTATTAACTCGTCCCAAGGCAATGTTTAAATTACTATGTGTAATTTTCTTTGTCTTGGGGCGTTTTTATGTAAAAAAGGAGTGCATTTTGATATGACGAAAGATATGGAAACAGTAGTACAATTAGCAAAACATAGAGGTTTTGTATTCCCTGGTAGTGACATTTATGGTGGTTTATCTAACACTTGGGACTATGGTCCACTAGGTGTTGAACTAAAAAACAACGTTAAAAAAGCATGGTGGCAAAAATTCATTACTCAATCACCATATAACGTTGGTATTGATGCAGCCATTTTAATGAATCCTAAAACTTGGGAAGCCTCTGGTCATTTAGGTAACTTTAACGATCCAATGATTGATAATAAAGATAGTAAAATTAGATATCGTGCAGATAAAATCATTGAAGATTATATGTTAAATGAAAAAGGTGACGAAAACTTTGTCGCTGATGGCTTAAGTTTCGATGAAATGAAACGTATTATTGAAGATGAAGGTATCGTATGTCCTGTAAGTGGTACTGCAAACTGGACTGATATTCGTCAGTTTAACCTTATGTTTAAAACATTCCAAGGTGTAACTGAAGATTCTACAAATGAACTATTCTTACGTCCTGAAACTGCGCAAGGTATTTTTGTTAACTATAAAAATGTTCAACGTACAATGCGTAAAAAATTACCTTTTGGTATAGGTCAAATTGGTAAATCTTTCCGTAACGAAATTACACCAGGTAACTTTATTTTCCGTACGCGTGAATTTGAACAAATGGAACTTGAATTCTTCTGTAAGCCAGGAGAAGAAATTGAGTGGCAATCATATTGGAAAACATTTGCAAGCCAATGGTTGAAAGACTTAGGTTTAAGTGAAAGCAATACACGTTTACGTGATCACGATGAAGATGAATTATCTCATTATTCAAATGCAACGACAGATATTGAATATCGTTTCCCATTTGGTTGGGGTGAATTATGGGGCATCGCAAGCCGAACAGATTATGACTTAAGAAAACATAGCGAACATTCAGGTGAAGATTTTACTTACCATGACCAAGAAACAAATGATAAGTATATTCCTTATTGTATCGAACCTTCATTAGGTGCTGATCGTGTAACATTAGCTTTCTTATGTGATGCATATGCAGAAGAAGGTGTTGAAGGTAGTAAAGATGCACGTACAGTATTACACTTCCACCCTGCTTTAGCACCTTATAAAGCAGCAGTGTTACCATTAAGCAAAAAATTATCAGGCGAAGCCATTAAAATTTTCGAAGAGTTAAGTGCTAACTTCTCAATTGATTTTGATGAATCTCAATCAATTGGTAAACGTTACCGTCGTCAAGATGAAATTGGTACACCTTATTGTATTACATTTGACTTCGATTCATTAGAAGATCAACAAGTTACAGTACGTGACCGTGATTCAATGGAACAAGTTCGTATGCCAATTGCTGAGTTAGAAGCATTCTTAACTGATAAAGTTAAATTTTAATTAAATTATAAGAGGTTGGGATATAAATCCCCATTCTCAAATAAGAGGACTAATCCTTAATATGGATGGGTCCTCTTTATTTATATTTAAAAATATTCGATTTTGACTGTGCATGCTTTCCTGGGGTATGGTTCGAGCCTGTAGTCTCTCACACATACTATTCCCCGGACGTCAACACGTTACTAAATTAGTACAATTTATATTTTGTTATTAAAAAATTAATGACAATTATAACAAAATGTTAAAGTACTATAATAATTGAGAAAATTTCATAATACTAAAGAAAATGCCAACTTCTATATCTACTCAATAGAAGTTGGCGTTTATTTTTTAGTCAAAGATACTTTTGTCTCGTACTTTTTAATTATCTTCAATGTTATTGTCTAATCTATGCAACTGATTTATTAACTTTTGGCTTTTGAAATACATACCTGCATATTCCTTATACAATAAAATCACTAATTCAGACATTTCATCTACTATGTCAGAATGTATATTCAAATTATTCATTTTTGATACTGGCAATTGTTGTAAGATTGATAATAAATACAGCGCTCTATTAGAAAGCTTAAAGGCATGCGGATCTTGATCAATAACCGATTCGGCAATTGCACCATCATATTTAAAACTATATGCAGCAAGGGTTGATTGGTCTGTATTTTTAGTAAGAACACAATGATCAAAAATGGCTGAAAACCCAAATTTCGCCATATTCTTTAGCAAGACAATAACAGACATTAATTGTGCTGATACACCATTTGAAATCTTTTGCAAGACAAATGATAATAATTGATAATTAAATTGCGATACTTCATCATTCTCTATAGCACGATCAATGACTTCAGTACATAAACTAGCAAAACTACTTTCATAGATGTCTAATCTTAAATTGTAATTTTGATTGATGACGTCTATGGAACTTAATGTTCCCATACCTTTCCACTTAGAATAAATAAACAACCCATACACGAATAACTGTGTATGAGCTTGTAATCCTGTTTTATTCTTTTTGGCCCTTCTTGCCATAAGTGGTACTTTCGCCCCATGCTCATTTAATATCGTTATTATTTTATCTGACTCACCGTAGTCAACACTTTTAATAACAATACCTTTTTGCTTGATTAACATTTACATTTCACCTCAAGCTAAAATTAATCTTGATCTTCTACATATCCCATTTGACGAATGAAATTAACTTTATTACGCCAATCTCGTTGTACTTTAACCCAAAGTTCTAAATAAACTTTGGAACCTAACAACATTTCAATGTCTTTTCTAGCTCGTTTGCCAACTTCTTTTAACTTTTTGCCACCTTTACCAATGACGATTCCTTTTTGTGAATCTCTTTCAACAAAGATAGTTGCTTCAATGCGTACTCTATCTTCATCTTCTTTAACCATACGATCCACATTAACGCCTATTGCATGTGGAATTTCTTCGCTTGTTAAGTGTAATATCTTTTCACGAATTAATTCCCCAACGACAAATTGTTCTGGATGGTCAGAAATTTGGTCATCTGGATAATATTTAGGTCCTTCTGGTAAATAAGACTTAAGTACAGATAGGAAATGGTCAACATTGTGACCTTCAAGTGCAGAAATTGGAACGATTTCCGTGAAATCCATATATTTTTGATATTGCTCTATTCTAGGCATTAGTTCATCTGGATGTACTAAATCTATCTTATTTAATACTAAAAACACTGGTGTTTTAATTGTTTTTAACATTTCCATGATAAACTCATCACCACGACCAATATCTTCGTTAATGTTGACCATAAACATAATCGCATCGATCTCTGAAAGTGTGTTTTTTGCTACACGCATCATATAATCGCCTAATTTATGTTTGGGTTTATGAATACCAGGTGTATCTAAAAAGATAATTTGTGCATCATCTTCAGTCATAACACCTTGTATTTTATTTCTAGTTGTTTGTGCTTTATCAGACATAATTGCTATTTTATGTCCGATAACTCTATTCACAAAAGTAGATTTACCGACATTCGGTCTACCGATAATTGATACAAATCCTGATTTATGTTCCATTAATTATTTAAATCCTTTCCGGAGAATCCAAGTGGCAACAATTCGCCTACTGTAGATTCTATCATTTCGCCTGTTTGATTTGTCATATATACAGGCATATCATCATCGCACAATTCTTTCATTACTTGTCTGCATGCTCCACACGGAGATGATGGTTGATCAGCATCTACAGTAATAGTAATGGCTGCAAAATCTCCAGCTTGATAGCCTTGGCCAATAGCGGCTACTAAGCTAGAACGTTCTGCACAAATAGTCATTGGGTATGCAGCATTTTCAACATTTGCCCCATAAAAAGATTGTCCATCTTTGGTAACTAAATAAGCACCTACTTTAAAGTTACTATAAGGTGCATGTGCTCGTTTTTGTGCTTCTCGTACTTCGTTAAAATAATGTTTTTGAAATGTCATTATGTTCCCCTCCCATTAATGAAGCGTATATAAAAATAAACTTATTCTATATTACAGCGCCAACAAATATGGTATAAAAATAATCAACCCTATAATAAGCGACATCACTGATACAATTAATACACTAAAGGCAGCAATATCTTTCGCATATTTGGCTAGTATATTATACTCCTTTGTACATAAATCAACAACATATTCAACAGCAGTATTAATTGCTTCAAACGCGAGCACTAGGCTAATCGCTATTATTAAAAATAACCATTCGACTTTGTTTATACCGACAAATATGCCTAGCAAAATAGCCATTGCCGCACAGCATAAATGTATAGTGAATTTCCAATCTTTTTTAACTATCGTATTAAGTCCTTGCAAAGCATATTTAAATCGTTTCATAACTACTTGTCTCTCGTCAGTCCATATGCGTCTAATATGGCATCTTGTCTGCCAAACATTTGTTTCTCTTCTTCTTCAGTCATATGGTCATAACCTAACAAGTGCAAAAAGCCATGTAATGCAAGAAAACCTAATTCACGTTCAAAAGTATGGTTATATGCATCTGCTTGTTCTTTGGCGACGTCTGTACATATAATAATATCCCCTAACACTCTTGGCATATCGATACCGACAATTTCCGGTTCTTCTTCTTCCAAAGCAAATGATATGACATCAGTCACTTTATCTTTATCACGATACATATGATTAATACTTTGTATTTCTGTTTTATCAACAAACGTTACTGAAAGTTCAGCTTCACCTTCAATATTTTCTTGCTCTTTTGCAAATGTGAGTAACTTGTCTATCTGATTATACCAAGTAGTATCAACTTCCTCTGTATGGTCACTAAAGTCTATTGTAAACAACGATTACTCAACTCCTTCGTATTTGTCTATAATTTTACTAACTAACGGATGTCTCACAACATCACTTTGATCAAGTTTTAAAATACTTATACCTTTAACGTCACTTAATTTTTTCGTGGCTTCTTTCAATCCGCTTTTTATTCCTTTAGGTAAATCCACTTGGGTTGGATCACCAGTAACTACCATTTTTGAGCCAAAACCTAAACGTGTTAAAAACATTTTCATCTGTGCGTGTGTAGTGTTTTGTGCTTCATCTAGAATAACAAAGGCATCATCTAGTGTACGTCCTCTCATATATGCAAGCGGTGCGATTTCAATAATACCTCTTTCGATAAATCTTGCAGATTGTTCTCTTCCTAAAACAGTGTTTAATCCATCATATAAAGGTCTTAAATAAGGATCTACTTTTTCTTTTAGGTCACCCGGTAAAAATCCTAGTGATTCTCCAGCTTCAACTGCTGGTCTCGTAAGGACAATACGTTTCACATTCCCTTTACGTAATTGTTTGGCAGCATATACAACAGCTAAAAATGTTTTTCCTGTACCGGCAGGCCCTATTCCAAAAACTAAATCATTTCGATTCATAGCATTGATATACAAACGTTGACCCATTGTTTTTGCACGAATTACTTTACCGAAAGCATCTTTAGTAATCTCATCTTCGTATAAATCTAATAATTGTTTTATTGTACCGTTCTGAGCCATTTTTATAGCTGACTCAACATCTTTCAGCGAAATATTAATGCCTTGTTGAATCACTTTCAATAAATTTATTAATACCGATTCTGCTTTTTCAACATGCTCCACAATATTTCCTTTTACTGCGATTTCTTGGCCGCGAGCATGTACGACGACATCAAATCCTTCTTCGATAGCTTTAATATGTTCATCATTATTTCCAATGAGAGCTTGAGCTTCATTGATATCGTCTATTTGAATTATACCAGGCATATAGGCGCTCCTTTACAATAAAGATTTCTAATTAATAGTAATTAATCTTATCTGATTTTAGAATACAATTAATTGTTTGTATAGTGGTAAAAAGCAATTGTATTCTCAAGTCCAAATAAGATTAAGCTAACAACTTTTTACATTTATATTATACCACGTTAAGCAACAATAATATTTTAAAGTGCATTTAAAAAAGCCTAATTTAGCTATAATTTAACAACATATTTACATTAAAATATCATTTGACTTAATATTACACAATTTGTGCATTGCGTAAACAACTAAAGCGTAAATACTAATTATAATTTTATCCTTTAAAACACTTGAACAAACGAAAAAGTGTGAACAAAAGTATAAAATTAAAAAGCCTAGAACAAAATGTTCCAGGCTTTTACTTACAATCGTTTAGGTTGATTTAATATTTCAGACCAAACAATACCATTAACAACTTCATCTTCATCAAACCGTAAATCATTTTGACTACTCGTTGAGCCACTTTGATAATTTTGCATTAGTTGTTTCAGACGAAAACGTTTAGTTCTCGCTGATAAATATTGATCATTGATAATGGCACGTGCTTTCTTGTCCATCCGTTGTAACTGTTTCTCTTGCTCTCTATCCATCTCTGAGCGAACATCTTTTAAATCGTTTAATAATGAGTCTTCGAGTTCTTTTTTCAGATTTTCCTCGCTTTTATTCTTACTAGGTGTCGATTCTGGTTGTTGTTTTGACTCAGTATGTCTGTCCACTTCCTCTTGTGCGGTAGTTTCTGTAGGTTGTGGTGTAGGTGGTTCAGGGTTAGATGATTTTCGATCAGATTGGCGACTTGGATCAAATTCTTCTTCAAGCTCATTGAATTTTCTCTCAAGTTCTTCGAAAAATCCTCTTTTCGGCTGTGATTCTTGCTGTGGATTTTTTTTAGGTTGCTGTTGTTGTCTTTGCTTGTGACTATTATCTCGAATCGCGCCAATGATTGTAACTACTACAGATATTACAAAGATTATAATACCTAAATTCATTTAATCACCCCTAATTATTTTTCCGGTGATTCATCTTCATCTTTTTTAGTTCTCTTATTAATGGCATTACGCATGCCTGTATCAGCTTCTACATTTTTTAAGTTATAGTAATCACCAACGCCAATATTTCCTGAACGTAATGCTTCAGCCATAGCTAATGGTACTTCTGCTTCTGCTTCAACAACTTTAGAACGCATTTCTTGTACTTTGGCTTTCATTTCTTGCTCTTGGGCAACAGCCATAGCTCTACGTTCTTCAGCTTTTGCTTGCGCAATATTTTTATCAGCAAGTGCTTGTTCAGTTTGTAGATCTGCACCAATATTCTTGCTAATATCTACATCAGCAATATCAATCGATAAAATTTCAAATGCAGTACCAGAATCTAAACCTTTACTTAATACAGTTTTGGAAATGTTATCTGGATTTTCTAATACTTCTGTATGGTGTTCACTAGAACCAATTGTCGAAACAATACCCTCACCGACACGAGCGATGATTGTTTCTTCACCAGCACCACCAACTAAACGTGCGATATTGGCACGAACTGTAATTCTAGCTTTCGCTTTAACTTCGATACCATTCATAGCAACACCTGCAATAAATGGTGTTTCAATAACTTTTGGATTTACAGACATTTGTACTGCTTCAAGTACATCACGTCCTGCTAAATCAATAGCAGCGCCACGTTCAAATGGTAAATTAATATCTGCTCTTTGCGCAGCAATATTAGCATCTACAACTCGATCTACATTACCACCTGCTAAATAGTGTGACTCTAGTTGATTCGTCGTAAGATTTAAACCTGCTTTATGTGCTTTAATTAATGGAGCGATAACCTTACGTGGTGATACTCTTCTCAATCTCATTCCTACAAGTGTACCTATACCGACTTTTACGCCTGCTGCGATAGCAGAAATCCATAGGCCTACAGGAACGAAAGAAAATAATAATAGTAAGGCAATAACAACTATAACGACTATAATTAATAAACCTATCATATTGAATCTCCTTTTTATTTTAAATTTCTCTTACGACAACTCTTGTACCTTCTACTTCCAAGATTGTGACTTCTTTATTTCGTAAAATAAACGAGCCATCTGAGACAGCGTCGATACGTTCAGTGCCATAAGAAATAATACCAGCTGGTCTTAGGTCCGTTAAAGTAGTGGCCGTTTTACCAACTAAATGAGAGCGATCATCATGGGAAGTATAACCTGATTCAGTATTTGTTGAATCTTTTAATACGACTTTATCTAAAAATGGAATATTGCGTTTGAATATTTTCACTAATATCACCCACTCAATAATTGATAAAATTAGTGCAATAACTACATTACCAATCATAAAAATTAAATTATCACCTAATGTGATAATGCTGAATATAATTAACCCCATTCCAATCAAGCCAATTACTGCTCCGACGACAAATAATTCAATAATGACAAAAATAACGCCAATGCCGAATAAAATAATCGACACAACATTAACGTCGCCTTTCACTAAAAAACCTAAAAAGAATATGAGTAATGCTAAAGTTGAAATAATACCGATGATATTAATTTTTTTAGAGTATAATTGATACAAGAAACCTAAAAAGATAATACTCGTCAATATTAGCGTAATTATTGGATTTACAATAAAATCCGCTAAATTCATCAACCAACTTTCACCTTGAATCATATTTAGCACATTTTGCATATGTATATTTGATAATAACTCCACGATTTCACCTCACTCTCACCTCTAATTATACAATAAACAGATAGCTATTAATATAGTTTAACTAATATCGATGTTAAAATTACAAAATCGATTTAAATATTAAATTTATAATGTAGCTTCATTGATACGTAGCTTATTTTTTCAAGAACAAAAAAACCTTAGCTGTTAGTTCAGCTAAGGTTTTATATATAATTAATATTGTTGAGGGAGTCAACGAAATTATTAATTATTTGAATTTACGTTTACGTGCAGCTTCTGATTTCTTTTTACGTTTAACGCTTGGTTTTTCGTAAAATTCACGTTTACGTACTTCTTGAATTGTACCGCTTTTAGAAACCGTACGTTTGAATCGACGTAACGCATCTTCAAGTGATTCGTTTTTACGGACTACTGTTTTAGACATGTGTATTTCCCTCCCTCCAAATATCAACGAAACTTTATTATCATATACACAGTAAATTACTATGTATAAATTAGTATAATATATCTGAGTTCTTTGGTCAATCAGTAAAATTTCAATTTAAAGATTCATATTACACACCGCTTAAGATCCTATTCACTATCGTATTTAGCTAGCCTTAAACGCAGTAATATACAAATTTGATGTCCGATTTTCGAGTTGGTAATTTTAAAAGTAAATAATTCCAACTAACTAAAAAGTGTATAAATATCCAGATTTCACGCTGTAATTTAAGCAGACATAATTTAAGTTACTATTGTATGTTCAGTTTGATTAGAAGCATGAGAAATCACACGTAACACTTGTCCTTCATTAATAGGATAATCAGCTTTAGTGATTTTAACTTTAACTAATTGACCTATTAAATCTTCATCTGCACTAAATTGAACTTTCATATAGTTATCTGCATATCCTACTAGTGTGCCAGGTTGATCACCTTGCTCTTCAGGGATGACTTCTAGAACGTCTTGATCAAATTGTGAAGCGTATGCTTTGGCAAGTTGATCACTCAAACTAATCAAACGATGCACACGCTCATTTTTAACTTGCTCATCAATTTGGTCGTCCATTCTAGCTGCAGGTGTTCCTATTCTTGATGAATATGGAAAGACGTGTAATTCTGAAAAATGATGGTCTACTATAAAGTCGTACGTTTCTTGAAACTCTTCTTCAGTTTCACCAGGGAAGCCAACTATAACATCACTTGTAACAGCTAAACCTGGTAACGCTTCATGCAAACGAGTTAAGCGTTCTGAAAAATGTGCCATTGTATACTTACGACGCATACGTTTTAAGACACTATCTGACCCAGATTGCAATGGAATATGTAGATGTCTAACTACTTTAGTTGATGCAGCTATTACTTGAATCACTTCATCTGTTAATTGGCTGGCTTCAATTGATGAAATTCTAATACGTTCTAAATTATCAATTTCTTCTAAATCACGTAATAATTGAGCTAAATTATAATTTTTTAAATCTTGTCCATAACCACCTGTATGAATACCTGTTAACACAATTTCTTTATAACCTGATTCTACTAATTGTGTAGCTTGTTCGATAACTTTCTCTGGGTCTCTAGAACGCATTAATCCTCTAGCCCAAGGGATAATACAAAATGTACAGAAATTATTACAGCCTTCTTGGATTTTTAAAGATGCACGTGTTCGATCGGTAAAGTACGGTACTTCTAACTCTTCGTACGTGCGATTTTTCATAATATTGCCGACACCATTAATGGGTTGACGTTCTTTTTTATAGTCTTCTATATAGCCAATTAATTTAGTTCTATCTTGAGTGCCTACAACAACGTCAACACCTGGGATATCCATGATTTCAGCCGGTGATGTTTGAGCATAACAACCCGTAACGCAAACAACTGCGTCTGGATTTTGTCTAATAGCTCTACGGATAACTTGTCGACTTTTTTTATCACCTGTGTTTGTCACAGTACATGTATTAATCACGAATACATCAGCATTCGTTTCAAAATCAACTCTTTCATATTCTGCCTCTTTAAATAATTGCCAAATTGCTTCAGTCTCATAATGGTTTACTTTACAACCTAAAGTATGAAAAGCAACTGTAGACATAAATATCACCCCAATAATTCATTTTGATAACTAACTGCACTTAACACATAAAGTGGTGCTGTTTCTGCCCGTAAAATACGAGGTCCTAGCCCAATTTGCTTCCCCACTGAAGCAAATAGAGTTACCTCATCTGCCGATAATCCACCTTCAGGTCCAAATATCACAAGTATATTTTCGCCTTGTGTTAGTTGTTGCAACACTGATTTGAATTGACTAATTTCACCATCTTTTGCTGCATCTTCATATGCAATTAATATATAATCGTATCCATCTATGTTATCATATAATGTTTTTAAATTCGAAATATAATCAATACTAGGGATAGTTAGTCGATAACTTTGTTCTGCAGCTTCTTTTATAATCTTTTGCCAACGCTCTATTTTTTTAGTTATTTTGCTTTGATTCAGTTTGACAATTGAACGATCCATTTCGGCCGCAATAAATTTACTTGCACCTAATTCTGTTGCTTTTTGCAACATCCATTCGTACTTGTCTGCTTTAATTAAACCACTACATATCGTAATATTTTGTGGCAATTCTGTAGAAATTTCTAATTCTTGTATCGGTTCAACCTCTATGGCATCTTGTGAAATTGCCGTTATTTTACATTTGAATACTCGTTGATCTAAGAAATTTAAAATTAATTCATTATCGACATGATTACGCATTACATTTTTAATATGATGAATATCTTCGTTATTTGTAATAAAAAAACGCTGATCTGAATCAGCGTTTTGGTTAATAAAGTACCTTTGCATATTTAATCGCTCACTTTCTGCCCCACGATACAAACCCAGCTGTTATCATGGTTTACTGAAATGATTTTAAAACCAACGCGTTTCATATGTTCTATTATAGCTTCATATTTTTCTTCTATTATACCAGAAGTTATAAAATAACCCTGATTATTTAACGTATTATAAGCATCTTCAATCATTTCATCAATTATGTGCGCTAATATATTGGCAATAACTATATCAAATTTTTCAGTTTCTTCAGTTAGCAAATTACCTGGTATTGCTTCTATCGCATGCGCACAATTATTTTTTTCGAAATTATCTACGGCTACCCGTACTGCCATTTCATCTAAATCGATAGCTTTAATGCGCTGCACTCCTAGCAAATGACTCGCAATACTTAATATACCTGAACCTGTACCAACATCAATTACAGAATCCGTTGGCTTTACATATGTTTCAATTGCTTTTAAGCACATGTTTGTAGTGGGATGATCCCCAGTTCCAAATGCCATACCAGGATCTAATTCAATGCATAGCTCTGAATCGTCTTCTTGGTTATATTCTTCCCAACTTGGCACAATAGTGAAGCGTTTAGAAGCACGAAAAGGATGAAAATAATTTTTCCACTCATTTTCCCAATCTTGTTCTTGAATACTTTGTTCTTCATATTTGAAAACTTGGCTATCCAATCCTTGTAACAGTTGGATATCATTCACTATATTGTCTTTTAACGTAGGAGAATATTTCAGGTCATTAAAATACGCTTTTATTCTGACGCCCTGTTCAGGATATGCTTCAGCTTTTAAATCATATATTTCTCCATATTTATCTTCGAAATCATGATTTAAATCGTGAGAATCTTCCAGTACAACCCCATTGGAACCGTAATTTTCTAGTATATCACTCACCAACGCTGTGACATCATGATTAACTGTAATTGAAACTTCTGTCCAGTTCATTATTTATTCTCCTTTGAAGAAACGTTTAGCTTTATCTTTAAAGTTTGATGGTTGTTCAGATAATTCTTCTCCGTTTAACTCAGCAAATTCACGTAAAATTTCTTTTTGACGTTCGTTAATTTTAGTTGGTGTAACGACGTTAACATTAACAAATAAATCGCCGTAGCCATAACCGTGTACATTCTTAATACCTTTATCTTTTAAGCGGAATTGTTTACCAGTTTGTGTTCCTGCAGGGACTGTTAACATTACACTACTATTAAGCGTTGGAATTTTAATTTCGTCACCTAAAGCTGCTTGTGAAAATGAAATGTCTAAGTTATAAGCTACGTCGTCACCCATACGTTCAAATGTATTTGATGGTTTCACTCTAAATACAACGTATAGATCACCATGTGGGCCACCGTTTTCGCCAGGTGCACCTTCACCAGCTAAACGAATTTGTTGTTCATTGTCTACACCTTCTGGTACAGTAACTTTAATTTTAACTGTTTTATTTTCAGTTCCTTTACCATGACATGTTTCACAAGGTTCTTCAAATTCTTGACCAGAACCATTACATGAAGGACAAGCTTTTTCAGTTCTTACTCTACCTAAAATTGTGTTTTGTTCTACTGAAACATGGCCAGCACCATTACAGTAATGACATGTTTTTTTAGATGTGCCAGGTTTAGCACCTTCACCATCACAAGTATGACAAGTAACATCTTTTCTGATAGAGATTTCTTTTTCAGTACCAAAAACTGCTTCATCAAATGTGACAGTCATAGTGTATTGTAAATCGTCACCTTTGCGTGGTGCATTTGGATCACGTTGGCGTCCTCCTCCGAAGAAAGAACTGAATATGTCTTCGAATCCGCCACCACCGAATCCACTGAAGTCTTGGCCGCCAAATCCTTGACCACCGAAACCACCTTGTGGACCGTTATGACCGAATTGATCGTAATTAGCACGTTTATTTTCATCACTTAACACTTCATAAGCTTCAGAGATTTCTTTGAATTTTTCATCTGAACCTTCTTCCTGGTTAATATCTGGATGATACTTTTTTGAAAGTTTACGGTAAGCCTTTTTAATTTCATCTTTTGATGCACTTTTACTTACACCTAAGACTTCATAATAATCTCTTTTGGCCACTGTGAATCTCTCCTTCTATATTAATTTCATAATTATAGTACTTGAAAAAAAGAAAAGTCAAAGCCAATGTGCAATTGACTTTGACTTACTTTGGCTAAGCAATTGTGTCTTATATTAATTTAACAATGTTGCTAGTTAGAAGTAAAGTGATTATTTTTGTTTATCGTCGTCATTAACTTCTGTAAAATCAGCATCTTCTACATTGTCATCTTGCGCTTGACCTTGCTCACCTTGAGCTTGTTGCGCTTGTTCTTGTGCTTGTTGATATACTTTTGCTGATAAATCTTGAACTACTTTTTCTAGCTCTTCTTTTTTCGCTTTAATATCATCTAAATCTGAACCTTCAAGTGCTGATTTTAATGCTTCTTTTTTCTCTTCAGCATTTGATTTATCTTCTTCGCTCACATTTTCGCCTAAATCAGTGATTGTTTTTTCAACTTGGAAAACTAAGCTGTCAGCTTCGTTACGTAAATCACTTTCTTCACGACGTTTTTCGTCTGCTTCAGCATTTTCTTCAGCATCTTTAACCATGCGATCGATTTCGTCATCAGATAAAGTGTTGCTTGATTGAATAGTAATGTTTTGCTCTTTATTAGTACCTAAATCTTTTGCAGTTACATTAACGATACCATTTTTATCGATATCAAATGTTACTTCGATTTGAGGTACTCCACGAGGAGCTGGTGGAATATCTGTTAATTGGAATCTGCCAAGTGTTTTGTTATCAGATGCCATTGGACGTTCACCTTGTAATACATGAATATCTACTGCTGGTTGGTTATCAGCTGCTGTAGAATAAACTTGTGATTTAGATGTTGGAATTGTAGTATTACGTTCAATTAACGTATTCATACGTCCACCCATAATTTCGATACCTAATGATAATGGTGTAACATCAAGTAATACTACGTCTTTAACATCACCAGTGATAACGCCACCTTGAATTGAAGCACCCATAGCTACAACTTCATCAGGGTTAACACCTTTATGAGGGTCTTTGCTAATTTCTTTTTTAATAGCTTCTTGAACAGCTGGGATTCTAGTACTACCACCAACTAAAATAACTTCATCAATATCTGAGCTAGATAAACCAGCATCTTTCATAGCTTGACGAGTTGGTACCATTGTACGTTTAATTAAGTCATCAGCTAGTTCTTCAAATTTTGAACGTGATAGGCTGATTTCTAAGTGTAAAGGACCGCTTTCTCCTGCAGAGATAAATGGTAATGAAATTTGAGTTTGAGATACACCAGATAAATCTTTTTTCGCTTTTTCAGCTGCATCTTTTAGACGTTGTAACGCCATTTTATCTTGGCTTAAGTCAACACCATTTTCTTTTTTGAATTCACTAACTAAATAATCAATGATAACTTGGTCAAAGTCATCGCCACCAAGTTTATTATCACCAGATGTTGATAGTACTTCAAATACGCCGTCACCTAATTCAAGAATTGACACGTCGAAAGTACCGCCACCTAAGTCAAAGACTAATACTTTTTGGTCTTCTTCAGTTTTATCTAAACCGTAAGCTAGAGCTGCTGCAGTTGGTTCGTTAATAATACGTTCAACTTCTAAGCCAGCAATTTTACCAGCATCTTTTGTAGCTTGACGTTCAGCATCATTGAAATATGCTGGAACAGTTACAACTGCTTTATCTACTGATTCACCTAAATAGTCTTCAGCTGTTTTTTTAAGGTTTTGTAGTACCATAGCTGAAATTTCTTGTGGAGTATAATTTTTACCTTCTATATCCACTTTATAATCTGTACCCATATGACGTTTGATTGATTGAATAGTGTTAGGGTTAGTGATTGCTTGACGTTTAGCAACTTCACCTACTTGAGTTTCACCATTTTTAAATGCAACAACTGATGGTGTTGTTCTAGCACCTTCTGGGTTTTGAATTACTTTAGGCTCATCACCTTCTAAAATAGCAACACATGAATTTGTTGTACCTAAGTCAATACCAATTACTTTACTCATATCAAAATTCCTCCTGTTTGTTAATTAAAATTGGGTATTTTCATCAAAAAATAAATTTATTGATTTACTTTAACCATTGAAGGTCTCAAAACACGATCCTTCAATTTGTATCCTGCCTGTAGTTCTTGGGTGATTTGGCCAGATTCAAACTCACTATTTTCATCTTGCATTACTGCTTGATGGAAATTTGGATCAAATTGTTGGCCTTCTGTTTCAATTCTTTCTAAACCATTATCATTAAGTGCTTTCAACAAGCTATCATAAACCATTTGTACACCCTTTTTAAGTGAAACAAATTGCTCGTCTTCTCCTTCGATTTGTAAAGCACGCTCAATATTATCAATGGTTGGTAGAATATCATTTAATACTCCTTGAGCTTGATATTCTTTCATTGTTTGATTTTCTTTTTGTATACGACGTTTGTAATTTTCGAACTCTGCATACAAACGTAGATACTTATCTTCGTTTTCTTTTACATCTTTTTTTAAGTTTTCAATTTCAACATCTTTAGGATCAACTTCTTCACTTACGTCCTCTTCTGTTGCAACATCTTCTTGAGATGTTGTGTTTGTTTCGTTGTTTACTTCTTCAGCAGAATCAACAGATGTTTGTGTTGTGTCAGTAGTTTCTGACGAAATGTCTTGTGCATCTGTTTCTTTGCTTACTGATTCATTTTGTTCTGTCATTTCCTGCCCTCCAATACTTTAAATTACCAAATACGATTTAGTAATTGTATCACATTTTGATAATTCATCGCAGTAGGTCCAATTACTGCTATTCGACCTTTCAACCTATCATCTATATGGTATTCACTAGATACGATAGATATATCACTTAAACTTGTATCAATTTCATGCCCAATCATTACATTTATAGATGAATTAGACATGTCATCGAGCAATTCAGTGATTTTATTTGATTCAATATATTGTAATATTGGTTGAATTGATGAGACATTTGATTCATTCAATGCATCAATCAGTTTAACCTTTCCACCCATAAAAATGCCATTACTTTGATTATCGAAATGTAATTGTAGCGTCTCAAACATCGTTTTAATAAAGTCTTGCTCACTGACAGACTGTGTAAACGAATTAAGTTCTTGCTCAAATTGTAAAGATGACCACGCATTATATTTGTCAGTAACAAAATTAGAAATTTTGTTTAATTCATCATTACTAATACGTTTAGCTGATGTTAAATGCAAATGTTCAACATGACCTGACGCAAACACTACAACCATTATAATTAAATAATCATTTGCTTGAATAAGGTGAATATTACTAATAATATCTTGCTTATGATTTGGACGCATTACCAACGTTGTATATTGAGAAGCCATCGACAGTTCATTAGCAAAAGCATGTAAAGCTGACGAAATATCATATTGATGGTCAATAAGTAGTCCTCTCAACCGTTGGACTTTTTTGTGTTGTTGATGAGATGTTTGTTCTAATAATTGATTCACATAATATCTAAACCCTAATTCTGACGGTGATCTACCTGATGATGTATGAGTCTTCTCTATTAGGTTTAGAGATTCTAATTGTTTCATCTCATTTCTAATAGTAGCTGGGCTTACATTCAAATTATGTCGCTCTATTAAAGCTTTAGAGCCAATAGGTTGATCTAAATCGACATAATCTTCAACAATGGCATTTAATATGCTCAATTGTCTATGAGTTATCATGTTTTCACCTCATTAGCACTCATTTGTTTCAAGTGCTAATTATAATTTATCAAATTGGTCAAAGTAAGTCAATGTTAAAGCCTTGAAAATTTTTATAATTTTACACGTTCAATAAAAAGGCTTCAAAAACCTCATTGCCAATCACTTTGCCCCGCTCTGTCAGTGCATAGTTACCGTCATAATATGATAAAAGTTGTTGGTCAACCAATGAAGTTAACGTTTGACCAAAAATTTCATCTATTTCAACGTCAAATTTATGTTTAAAATGAAATTTATTAACGCCTTTGTTCATCCTTAAACCAAGAAACATTTCTTCTTCCATTTGTTCTGTTTTAGTTGGCCACGAAGAATGTAATAAAGGGCGTTCATTATTTTCTATTTTTTTAATATAGTGATTAACTGGATTCACATTAGTATAACGTTCTCCATCTACGTACCCACTGGCACCTGCACCGAATCCATAATAGCCTTCATTTTTCCAATATACTTTATTATGTTCAGACTCATGTCCTTGTTTTCCGAAATTAGAAAGTTCATACTGCTGTAAATCAGAATGTTTCATGCGTTGAATTAAGTGCGTATACATTTCTTCACCTATATCTTCATTCGGTAACTTTAGTTTGCCTTTACGATACATGTTATAAAACTGTGTTTTGGGTTCTAATATTAGTCCATAACTTGAGATATGATCTATATCCAAATTAAGTGCTAAATCTAAACTTTCTTGGAAGTCAGCCAATGTTTGTTGAGGTAAATGATACATTAAATCCAAGCTTATAGATTCAATACCAATTTCTCGTGCATTACGTACTGCTTGATATATGTCTTCTGTACCATGTGTTCGTCCTAATATTGCTAATAAATCAGGGTTGAAAGTTTGTACACCCATCGACAGTCGGTTCACACCATATTTTTTTAATAACTGCAGTTTTTCCATTGTCAATTCATCTGGATTTGCTTCGAAACTATATTCTGTTTCAATATCAAATGTTTCGTTGATAGCAATTAGTAATCTCTCTAATTGTTTTACATTTAATGCTGTTGGTGTACCGCCACCTACAAACATCGTTTTCAATTGTCGTTGTTTGCTCGTAGACATCTCTTTAATTAAGCAATCCAAATACTGGTCCACTGGTTGGTTTTGTATAAAGTATTTATTAAAGTCACAATAAGTACAAATCTTTACACAAAAAGGTATATGGATATATGCACTCTTTACTTCCATATTTATTACCTCACTTTCTCTTTCAAGGCACAATAAAATTTGGGGCATAAATCAATTGATTTAAACCCCAAATAATTATTGTTAATCTTCATCCATTTTCAACACTGCTAAGAACGCGTCTTGAGGTATTTCAACATTACCAACAGCTTTCATTTTAGCTTTACCGGCTTTTTGTTTTTCTAACAATTTACGTTTACGACTGATATCTCCGCCGTAACATTTAGATAAAACATTTTTACCCATAGATTTAATATTAGTTCTGGCAACAATTTTTTGACCTATTGCAGCTTGTACTGGAACTTCGAATTGTTGACGTGGGATTAAAGTTTTTAGTTTTTCAACTAATGCCTTACCACGTTCATAGGCGAAATCTTTATGCACAATAAAGCTTAAAGCATCAACTTTTTCTCCATTAAGCAAGATATCCATTTTCACTAGGTCACTCTCTTTATTGTCTATAAACTCATAGTCAAAAGAAGCATAACCTTTTGTATTTGATTTAAGTTGATCAAAGAAATCAAACACTACTTCTGCTAATGGAATTTCGTATACTATATTCACACGAATATCATCTAAATAATCCATATTAACGAATTGGCCACGTTTACGTTGACATAATTCCATTACTGAACCTACATAGTCATTCGGCACCATCATTGTCGCTTTAACAAAAGGTTCATAGACTGTATCAATTTGATCTCTTTCAGGCATTTGCGCTGGATTATCTACTGTCACTTCTTCTCCGTTTTTCAAAATACATTGATATATAACAGAAGGTGCAGTAGCAATTAATTCAATACCGAATTCACGTTCAATTCGTTCTTGAATAATTTCCATATGTAACATCCCTAAAAATCCTGTACGATAGCCAAAGCCTAATGCTTGTGATGATTCCGGCTCAAATTCAAGTGATGCATCATTCAGTTGTAGTTTTTCTAATGCTTCTCTTAAATCATTGTAGTTTTTATTATCAATCGGGAATAAACCACAATAGACCATCGGGTTCATCTTTTTATAACCTTGTAAAGGATTATCGGCTGGACGTTCTGCATGCGTTATCGTATCACCTACACGAGAATCGTCGACATTTTTAATACTCGCAATAATATAACCAACATCACCTACTGTTAACTCGTCTATAGGTAGTTGTTTAGGAGTATTGATACCTACTTCAGACACTTCAAATGTTTTTCCTGTAGCCATCATTTTAATACGGTCACCAGGCTTAACTACGCCTTCTACTATACGTATAGAAGAAACAACACCTCTATAAGGATCGTATTCAGAATCAAATATCAAAGCCTTCAACGGTGCTTCTGGATCACCTTCTGGCGGCGGCACTGTTTCGACAATTTGTTCCAAAATTTCTTCGATACCAATATTTGATTTGGCACTTGCTAAGACTACATCTGATTGATCTATACCAATAACGTCTTCTAATTCTTGTTTTACACGTTCTGGTTCAGCTGCAGGTAAATCAATTTTATTAACTACAGGTAATAATTCCAAATCATTATCGAGTGCTAAGTAAACATTAGCTAATGTTTGTGCTTCGATACCTTGTGCTGAATCTACGACAAGAATAGCACCTTCACATGCCGCTAGAGATCTAGACACTTCATAAGTAAAGTCGACATGCCCCGGTGTATCTATTAAATGAAATGTATATACTTCACCGTCTTTAGCCTCATATTTTAGGCGTACAGCATTTAATTTAATTGTTATTCCACGTTCTCGTTCTAAATCCATAGAATCTAATAACTGATGTTGCATATCACGTGTTTCCACGGATTTAGTGTTTTCAAGTATTCTGTCAGCTAATGTAGATTTCCCATGGTCTATATGTGCAATAATTGAAAAGTTTCGTATATATTGTCGTCTATTCAATCGTTCTTGTTTATCCATGTTTTATCAGTCTCACTTTCATAATTCTAGCCCGTAAATATGTAACATATCTTTGATATAATAACGTTTTTAATCTATTATTGCAAACTTATCAAAAGCTATATACTTTTTTCGACTTTATCTGTAACATATTCATTATAAAGATATTCGGACAACATGCCAAATATTATTTTCAAATTAAGTAATCATGCAATCTAGCTTAAATAAATGATTGCAGAAAGCGCATTGATTTGATAAAATATCTTTTGTTGTAATCAAAATTAATTTTGATAGCGAAGATCACTTTTAGGAGGTGACACACATGGCAAACATCAAATCTGCAATCAAACGTGTTAATACTACACAAGTTGCTGAAGATCGTAATAATTCACAAAAAACTGAAATGCGTTCAGCTGTAAAAAAAGCTAAATCAGCAATCAACAATAATGCTGATAACAAAGCTGAATTAGTAAGTTTAGCTGTAAAAAAAGTAGATAAAGCTGCACAACGCAACTTAATCCACTCAAACAAAGCTGACCGTATTAAATCATCATTAATGACAGCTGCTAAATAATAAAAAAGTTCAAGCCTTTGCTTGAACTTTTTTTTATTTATAATGACAAAATAAACAATTCTAGAATTAACTGCTTATCCATATATGATGATTTCAATTTATAATCTGTTTCTGCACAACTATCTACAATATTTAATAATTGATCGATACTGTACTGACGCGCATGATTCAATGCCAGTTTTACTCGGTATGGATGTACATTTATTGTTTTAGCAATTTGTTGTCCACTATAACCTTTTTGACTTAATATTTTACTTTGATAATATAAGCGATAATTACTTGTAATTAAGGCTAATAGTTTAATAGGTTCTTCTTTCATTACAATTAGATCTTTTACTAACTGAACAGCTTTAGTCTTCTTGTTTTGTTGGATATATTCTGTTAACAAAAACACATTTTGTTCTAAGCTTCTATTTACAATTTGTAATACATCCTGTTTATTAATTGTAGGCCTATCTCCTAAAAACAATTCTAATTTACCTAATTCTTGTTTTACTATATTAAAATTCACACCAGTAAGCTCAATAAATAAGTTTAATGCATCTTGTTTAATATCTTTGTAATTTTGATTAAGCGTTTGTTTAATCCATTGTTTTATTTCTTCTTCAGACATTTGTTCTATTTTTTTCAATTGAGTCTGCTCTTTTAATTTTTTCACTAATTTTTTTCGCTCATCCAATTTCGAATGATAAACCTCAAAAATAATAAGCGTCTCACCGTCATATTTTTCAATAAATTCAAGTAGTTGTGTTGTATTATGATTAACATCTTTAGGTGCTTTTTCTCCAGTAAAAACATACGCGTTTTGTACTAACACTACCTTTTTATCCGAAAGAAACGGTAAAGTTAATGATTCCTCAATTATTGTCGACAAATCCGTTTCATATAAATTAAATTTCACGAAATTGAATTCATCTTTCGGCATTTCTAAATAATCAGCTACAATTTCATTCGTTTTTTTCTCTATCAATTCAGGTACTTCGCCATAAATTGTAATAATATTTTCGCTCATTCTTAGCATCCTTTCAAAACGACAAACAATATTTATTATAGCATTTGTATATCCGACTCTCTATATATCACTATGATTTTTCCACAGAAGTTTTCATTTGTGCGTCAAACACAATAGTAATTGCACCGTGTTGCGCGGTATTATAAATCTTGTCAGATGACTTGGCAAGCCTTGATACTACTTGTGATGCTGGAAATTGGTATCTATTATTCTTACTTGCCGATATAACGCTAATTTTAGGTTTTATGGACGCTATAAATTCACCACTACTACTAGTTATACTACCATGGTGACCAACTTTTAATACATCGATATTTTTTAAGTTATAACGTTGTAATAATAATTGTTCATTGCGAATTGTAGCATCTGCCATTAAGAGCAATTGATACTGTTTATAGTTTATCAACGTAATAATAGAATGTTCATTTTTATCATCCGAAGTTATAATAGCTGCATCTAATAATTGTATGCTACATTCATCCAAATCTATATGTGTAATTGTCGTGCTATCTATAATTGAAATATTATGAAGTTTAGCGATTGTAAATATATTGCTATATTGTACTGACTGATATGAAGAAGGATTGATAATAAGTGATTTTATTTTTACCATAGAGGCTAAATATTTAAATTCACCCATATGATCTAAATGAGGATGCGTAATAATTAAATAGTCTAACTGATGAATATTTCTTTGTTTTAAAGCCGGTAATATTTTATATTTAGTTATACTGCCACGATAATCTTTATTTGATGGCATCAACTTTCCACCGGTATCAATCATTACAGTACGATGCTGTGGTGTTTCAAAAAGCATGGCATCTCCATTACCAACATCAAATAATGTAAACCTAGCTAGATGGTCAAATGGGAGTAGCGCTATAATTAATGTCAAACTCAAACAGACAATAGCACATTTGAGATACCATTTCATTACATAAAACATAAAAATTGTTAAGACACTAATAAACACAAATACTAATTCAATATGAGTTAATTTCGGAATATACCATTGCCAATGACTTAATGGCAACAATAAATTTACTAGTAAATCATGTAACCAAAAGAACAATTGCATAATATGTTTAATTAAATATAATGCATGCGTAATATGACTTAATAAAAAACATACTATTGCTAATGGAAATAATAGAAATGTATAAAATGGAATAAAAAATAAGTTGGCAATTAACCCCACCCATTGAATTTCATTAAAATGCACAGCACTAATGATAAAAGCTCCTAAAAACGTAATAATATTAAGATGCCAAAATGTACGTAATGGATAATCTTTAGCTATTAGTGGCTTACCAAGTAATATAAATAATGTAATTAAAAATGAGAATTGAAATCCTATATCGTAAATATATGCGGGAAATAATAATAAAACAATTAAAAAGGTAGTTGCTAAAATATCAATAGGATGTTGTAGTATTTTTCGAGGCAGCAGTATAATTAATAAAGCTGATATAATTGCACGTAATGCGCTTGGTACGAAATCAACATAAAAGGCATAGCACGGTAATGCAATACATAATAAACACTTTATAACAGGTATAGGTATGCGCAACGCTGTACATGTCATTTGAATGATAATTATAATGCTAACAATATGAGAACCACTGACTGCTAGCAAATGGTAAATTCCTATTCTTTTAACATCTTCAAGTTGGTCTACTGATAATAAATGTACATCTCCAAAAAGTAGTGCTAAAACACGACCATACTCTTTTCCACCATACTTTTCCATTTGATTATAAATAAAGTTTTTATGCGTGTTAAAAATGTTAGGCAGTTTGGTAGTATCTTTATGGCATGATTTAACGTCAATTTGTTTGACTATAACAACTACATCGTTAGCTTTGCTAGTATGAAAATATCCTTTAATATGGCAGTTGAAGTGCGTTAAATCTATTTTCTGCTGCTTTTGTTGACCGTAATTGTAATGATGAAATGAAAAATGTTGATTATTAAGTTGTATTGTTCCAACTACTTTATGATTATGATGTGATTTAAAGGAAATGAAAGTTCCATGTTGTTTGATTTCTGGGTGTGCTAAAAGTGTTTGTGTTTCGAGGTTATTATTATGGAGATAAGAAGTATAATAAGTTGCACTAATAATAGGCATTATTAGTACAACAATATATACAAAAAGATGTTGCTTTTTTCGATAGAGTATAAATAGAGACAATAGAAAAAGAAATATCGCTAAGCTTTTAATATGTAGCCACATTATACCTATTAAAAAACTAACGGCAACATAAAGCATAAAATTAGTTATTCAATAAGTATTGAGCCACATGTTGTTGATTAAATGGTATTTTTTTATACTCAATACCCTCTTGTTCAAGAAGTTGTATAGCGTAATGATGATTATGATAATCTTCAGCATAATAAATTGTTGTGATGCCAGCTTGAATAATTGATTTTGTACAATTGAGACAAGGAAAATGTGTGACATAAATAGTTGCTCCTGCTGACGACACACCTTGTTTGGCACATTGCAACAAAGCATTCATTTCAGCATGAATTGTTCTAATACAATGACCATCTTCTATTAAGCATCCTTCATCAATGCAATGTACTTCCCCTGCCACAGAACCATTATAGCCACCTGCAATAATTCTATTATCTTTAACAATTGTTGCACCTACCGATAATCTTTCGCACGTAGAACGTAATGCTAATAATTGACTTTGTGCCATGAAATACTCTTCCCATTTGATTCGTTCCATTATTTGAGCGCCTCCAATTTATATGTATAATTTATCATTAATTATAGATTAATTTGTATACCTTAATTATGCAACATTATTAAACGGTAAATTCGCTTTGTAATCTTTCGAATGTTTTGTCACCAATGCCTCTGATTTCTTTTAATTGTTCAACACTCTCAAAAGGACCATTATTAGTTCGATATTCAATAATAGCTTGTGCTTTAGCCGGTCCAATACCATTGACATTTTTCAATTCTTCTTCGGTTGCAGTATTGAGATTTACTTGTTGTTGATTGCTTTTATCTGTCTTAAACTGTGTAGCTATATTTGTTGTTATTTCCCCTTTTCGAGGAATAATGATTAATTTTTGATCTATTAATTTTTCGGCAAGGTTAATTTGATTCAAATCAGCATCCGTTGTCGGCACTGCTTTTTCTAATAACTGCTTTACTCTATCAGAAGATCTCATTTTATAGACATTAGGCTTTTCAACGGATCCTTTTATATCAACATAAATAAACTCATTTCCTTTTGAATTAGAGACAGCAGAATTTGACTTAACTTCTTTAGCCTTATCATTAATATGCGAAGGATGAACAACTTCTTTTGATTGCGATGGTGTGGAATATACTTTAACTAACAACACACCAATAAAAAAACATAATAAAAATGCACCTACGACATAAATTATTCTATCGATAATCCACAACTTCAGTTGTTCAAATCGTTTTAACATATAAAATCACTCCTTTATACAATACACGTACAAAGGAGTGATTTTACTTTATTTACGAACAATGAAAAATAGTCTGTAGCCTTCTTCACTGTGATTCGTTGTATCAAAATCTACGAATGTCGATATATTTGTGAAGCCTGCAGCTTGTAATAAATGTCGATATTCAGCTTCTTCAAAAGAACGTTGATAATGTGATTCATCAAACCTCTTATAAACGCCATTTGTTTGGCTCACAAAAAACGTCATATCATGCCATACACTGTAAGGTTCTTCTCCTACTACTGCGTCCCATCCTAAAAACACATCTGCTGTTTCATTAATATAACTTTGGTTATTGAAAAGCGTTTGCATTTTATAAATGGTATGAACGTCAAACATAAACACACCATCAGGTGATAAATGTTGATAAACGTGTTCAAAAGTAGATTGGACTTCTGCCTTACTAGTTAAATAATTTAATGAGTCACAAAATATTGAAATGACGCTGAATGACTGATTTAAATTAAAATCGGTCATATCACCTTCTATCCAATTTACACTTTGTGATTTTGATGAGGCTAAACTTAACATATCGATACTCAAATCCATACCAGTGACTTGATCAAATTCAGTTAATAAGCTTGTTAAACTACCCGTTCCACAACCAATATCTAGAATTGATTGCTTATCATTAGAAAATTGATTGACTATTGCTAGCCAAGACTCATAGGGTTGATCAAATGTTAATTGATCATAAAATAAACTCAATTCCTCGTATTGGACCATAATTAATAAACAGCCTGTCTGTACGTTTCGATAGGAGCATCTCGATACAATTTCTCAACATTATAATAATCACGCTCATCTTTATGGAAAATATGAACAACAACATCTGCTAAATCGATAAGGACCCATCTTGCTTCGTTATAGCCCTCCATGCGTTTCACTTCAATTTCAGCTTCTTGTGCGCTATCTTTAACGGCTTTAGCTATTGATTGCACTTGTCTTTCATTATTTCCGTGGCAGACTACGAAATAATCAGTCATATCACTAATTTCTTTCATGTTAATTGAAATAATATCTTCTGCTTTTTTGTTTTCTGTTGCTTCGACAGCAATGTTTAATAATTGATTTGAATTCATTTAATCATCCTTTACTCTTTCGTCACTATAATTGTAATAATTCAAGCATGCAATGGTAGCGTCATAAACATTAATATCTTTACTGATTAAATATAACACTGTACGCTTAGAAATTTCATAAATGGTTTTATCTAAGCTACCTTGATTGTATGCTAATTCTCTAATTTCTTCAACGCCTGGGGTCTGTCTACCTGGTTCGATATAATCAGCAATAAATACTAATTTTTCTGTTTTAGTCATCTGAGCTCTGCCAGTTGTGTGATTTTTAATAGCTAGTAGCACTTCTTCGTCGTCTATACCAAATGTTTCTTGCATGATTAAAGCTGCTACAGGGCCATGTAAAATTTCAACACCATAGCTTAATAAATTACTATCTAAACCACGTGATGTGACAATTTGATACATTGTACCTAAATCATCATACTTACAATAATCATGTAATACTCCGGCAAGCTCAGCTTTTTGGGCATCGCCATCATAAATTTCAGCTAATTTTACAGCTGTCTCAGCAACATTGAGTGAATGAGTCACTCGTTTTTCTGGTAATTTGTCTTTAATTAATGCAACTGCTTGTTCAATTTTCATACAATCCTTCCCCTCTGATAAAACGCTCAACACTATTAGATACTAGCATTTTAATTGACTGGTTATCTTTGACGCGGTTTCTAATCATGGTTGAACTAATATCTACACGTGGGATATTTAGTGCAACCATGTCAGACGCGACTTCTTGTGTTGATGTATCTCTATTTACAATAATAAAGGTTATATATAATTTTAATTCATCTATTTTATACCATTTATTTAGTTGTTCGTATTGATCTGTGCCAATTACTACATAAAGTTTACTTAACGGATGGTTCTTTTTAATTTCCATAATAGTATCGTAAGTATAACTTTGACCTTGACGTTCTATTTCATCATAACAAATTTCACCAAAACCTAAGTCTTCGATGGCAAGTTTAATCATTTTTGTTCGCAATGATGCATCTAAATAGTCATTATGGCTTTTTAATGGAGACATAAAACTAGGAATAAAATAAAATTTAGCAGGTTTAATATGTGCATACACTTCGCTAGCAACTATCATATGACCAAGATGAATTGGGTTAAATTGTCCACCATAAATCACAATTGATTGTGTCATTATGGTAGATTGATTTGCTTGTTTTCTTCAGATTCTTTATAAAGAACAATCATAGACCCAATGACTTGGACAATTTGGCTACCTGTAGCATCACTAAGCTCTTGTGCTAAATCATTTTTATCTTCAAAGTTATTTTGTAAAATATGAACTTTTATTAATTCACGTTTTTCTAACAGTTCAGCAATTTGTGCGACCATATTGTCGTTAACACCTGCTTTACCAATTTGAAACGTTGGATCAATATTATGTGCTTTACTTCTTAAAAATCTTTTTTGTTTTCCAGTTAGCATAGATATGCTCCTTTATAAATAATTTAGTACTGTACTTCTCATAACATCATAATTTGGTTGTTGTTGTGTCCATATTTTGTAGCTTTCTGCTCCTTGATACACAAACATATCTAAACCATTATGAATTGGGTTTCCTTTTTGTTCGGCAGCAGCTAGAATAGGCGTTTTAAACGGCACATAAACAATATCACTCACAAGTGTTTGTGGTGATAAATAATCTAAATGAATAGGTAATTCTAAATTATCATCCATACCTGCAGGTGTTGTATTGATAATTATATCAAACTCTGACAACACTGGTTCAACATCTACTAATGAGGCAGTATTGACATCTAAATTCCAATGATCAAAGCGGGATAATGTTCTATTAGCAACTGTAATTTTAGGATTGACGTATTTTATTAATTCATTTGTAATGCCTTTACTTGCGCCACCTGCCCCTAAAATTAAAATATATGCATTTTCTAAATCGGGATAAACCTCTTTTAAAGATTTTACATAACCGATACCATCTGTATTATAGCCAATCCATTTATCGTCTTGGATTAACACGGTATTAACTGCACCCACCGTTTCGGCTTGTTCATCAATTTCATCTAAATAAGGAAGAATACTTTCTTTATGCGGAATTGTAACATTAAAGCCATCTAAACCCTGTTCCTTAATTATTTCTTTGATTGAATGAAAGTGCTGAGGATCAATGCGTAATGCATCGTAAGTGTGTTGATCACCAACCGCCTTAAAATTGGCATTATGCATTACAGGTGATAATGAGTGTTCGATAGGACTTCCAATTACTGCAAACTTCAATGTTAATCACACCTTACATTATTGAATTTCTTAATATCACATCTACATTTTTAGGTACTCTCACAATAACTTTAGCACCAGCATCTATAGTAATAAAACCTAGACCAGCAATCATTACATCACGTTTTTCTTTACCAGTTTCTAATCTAACGGCTTTAACATTATCCAAATCAAATTGTGTCGGATCACTTGGTGGTGTTAGTACTGAACCTAGTTGATTTCTCCATAAGTCGTTCGCCTTTTCTGTTTTAGTTCTATGGATTTTTAAATTATTGGAAAAATAACAAATTAATGGTCGTTTACCACCAACAACATAGTCAATACGTGCCAACCCACCAAAAAATAGTGTTTGTCCTTCATTTAATTGATAAACACGTTGTTTTACTTCATTTTTAGGCATTATTGTTTTTAATTCTTTATCACTAACAAAATGTGTCATTTGATGTTCTTGTATAATACCTGGCGTATCAAACATAAATGAAGTTTCATCCAGTGGTATATCAATCATATCAAGCGTTGTACCTGGGAAACGAGATGTTGTTACTGTATCCTTTTCACCGACACTTTGTTCAATTAATTTATTTATCAATGTAGATTTACCTACATTTGTAGTGCCCACGATATAAACATCTTGTTGATTACGATGTGACTCAATAGCCTGCATTAAATCGTCAATACCCCAGCCTTTCTCAGCCGATATTAGAACAACTGTTTCCGCTTCAAGTCCATATTTTCGTGCTGTTTTCTTTAACCATTCTGTCACTCGACGCTTATTAATTTGTTTAGGTAATAAATCTAATTTGTTTGCTACTAGTATAACTTTTTTATTACCAACAATGCGTTTTAGCGCATTGATAAATGAACCTTCAAAATCAAAAACATCGACAACATTAACAATAATGCCTTTTTTATCTGCTAAGCCATTTAATAAGTTTAGGAAATCATCACTATTCATACCGACATCTTGCACTTCGTTATAATTTTTCAATCGGAAACAACGTTTACAAATAACATCTTCTCGAAATAAATTATGTTCTGGGACATAGCCTGCCGCTTCTGGATTGTCAGATTGCAATGGTGCGCCACAACCTATACATTTAAGTTCGTCTAATTCACTCAATCAATTTTCCTCCCATGTAATGTATCCTTTTTTTCTGAAATGTTGTAATAATCTACGTTCAATAATGCGGTTAAATTTAGTTACAAATCCATCTGTTTGTTTAACAGGTACTACCATTATTGTAAATAAGCCACGTCGTTTGCCTCCGAATACATCAGTCAACATTTGATCACCAATCACTACAACTTCATCTGGTTGTAATGCCATTTGTTTAGTAGCACGATTAAATGCTTTACCTCTTGGTTTACGAGCTTTAAAAATACAGTCTACTTCTAATGGTTTGGCAAATTCAGCTACACGACGTTCATTATTGTTAGATACGATTGTTACCGTGATACCATGCTTTTTTGCTTTTTGAAACCATGCCTTTACCTCTTCAGTTGGTTCTTCAACATCCCAACCTACTAGTGTATTATCTAAGTCAGTTATAATACCTTTTACGCCACTTTCAGCTAATTTTGCAATATCAATTTGAAAAATTGATTTTACATATTCGTTTGGCATAAAATACTTTTTAAATATCCCCATAATTAAATTCACCTTTATTATTAAATTGATTTAATCAAACATTCTACCATATTACTTGACGATACAGCAGCAGTTTTTAAAAATTCATCAAATGAAATACCTGCATCACCATTTGCTAAATCTGATATAGCACGTGTAATAATGAAAGGTACGTTAAATTGATAACAAGTTTGAGCAATTGCTGTGGCTTCCATTTCTACAGCCAACGCTTCTGGAAATTGTTGTTTTATTTTTTGTTTTTGTGTAGTAGAACCAATAAAACTATCACCACTAACTATTAATCCGGTCTTAGCAGTATGTTGAATAGCGTTAATAGCATTCTCTGCAAGTGTCAACAGCCTGTCATCAGCAGTAAACGTTAATGGCATTTGTGGAATTTGTCCAAACTCGTAACCAAAAGCAGTTGCATCTGCATCATGATATGCAACATCACTACTAACTACAACATCACCTACTGATAAATGTTCATCTAATGCTCCAGCTGAACCAGTATTGATAATCATGTCCGGATGAAACTTTTCAATCAATAAAGTAGTAGAAATTGCAACGTTCACTTTACCTATACCACTTTGAGACAAAACTACTTCCTTATTGTTTAATAAACCTTTATAAAATTTCACGTGACCTACAGTTATCTCACTTAAGTTCACTAAGTTATTTTTTAATATCGCAACTTCTTCTTCCATTGCGCCAATTATACCTATCATTATAAGTCACCTCATTGTAAATTCATAGCCTTTGCTATTTTATCACATTTCATTTGAATGCTCGATACAAAGATTTGAAATACATAATCTCCAAGTAATACACTGCAAATATATACGTATATCCTAATATTTTATTGCAATTTAATAATAGCAAATAAAAACGCCATTCTGTATTTTGAATGACGTTCGCACAAAATGAAAGTATAAAATTATTGTCTACTAGTTAATACCCATCAACTAATAAGCTAAACATCTTTTATTTTGTCAGTTGATTTATTTAATATGACAAACACCGCCTTTGTTTAATTTATATATTATAATTTTTCAGTTTAACATTAGCAGTGAATTGAAGCGACTCCTACGGGAAGACCACTAGCAAAAACTACAGGCTAAGTCAGTGGCTGCGGAAAGTGTACACAAAAAACTGCCAACAAGTTATTTTCATTTAATCGGCTATAGATAATATTTATGTACTATTATCATTTTAGTAATGGTGTAAATAAGAAAAGCGTAAATTCAACAAATAGTCGGTGTTGAATTTACGCTTATACATATATTGATCCTAACTTTACATTCCAAACAGCGTGCTTAAACTTTGTAATGAGTAAATACCTGTTACCACCGTTACAATAACTGCGATAATACCGAAAACAAGCATCCACGTAGGGTGTTTATAATCACCAACAATTGATTTACGCTTACTCGCAATTAAAATTGTACCGAGTGTAATTGGTAAAATTAAACCATTTAACGCGCCTGCAACAATTAATAATGTTACTGGCTTACCTAAGAATAGGAAAATAATAGTTGATACAACAATAAATAGAATAACCATTAAATTACTCTTTGTATATAATGATTTGTGTAAAGTTTTTAAAAATGTTGAACTCGTATACGCTGAACCAATAACTGATGACATGGCTGCAGCAAACAATACTACACCAAAAATATTTTTCCCTATTGGCCCTAGCACGTGTTCAAAAACTGATGCAGGAGGATTTTCTGAACTAAGCGTTACACCAGTGACAACCACACCTAATACACCTAAAAATAGAAGTGTTCTTAGTACTCCAGTAGTTAAGATACCGGCCACTGCAGCTTTGTTCACAAACGGTAAAAAGGCTTTTCCTTTAATACCAGAATCTAATATTCTATGTGCCCCAGCGAAAGTAATGTAACCACCTACAGTTCCTCCTACCAGTGTAATAATCGGTAACACTAATGCCAATGGATTTTCAGGTACAATCATATGCGTTAATGCATATCCATAAGGTGGATTGGCTTTAACCATTACGATTGCCACTACAATTATCATAAGCACACCTAAAAACATCGTGACTACATCCATAATTTTTTGGCCACTACGACTTAGGAAAATAGTAATAGATAATATTGCAGTAATTGCAGCTCCAACCTTAACATCTAAGCCAAAAATGGCGTTTAGTCCTAAACCAGCACCAGCAATATTACCTATATTAAATGCTAACCCACCTATGGCAATTAAAATGGATATAAATGTGCCTAGTCCACTGACTATATCATTGGCTACCTCTTGACCCCTTTTTCCAGTTACTATAAGTACTCGCCAAATGTTAATTTGTGCTCCGATATCAATTAATATCGACAATAAAATGGCAAAAGCAAAGCTAGCAGCAAATTGTGCAGTAAATACTGCAGTTTGTGTTAGAAAGGCTGGTCCAATAGCTGATGTCGCCATTAAAAAGACTGAACCTAATAACAGTCTTTTATGATTTTTTGTAAATTGGCCATCAGTTTCACCATTTTTTAATTTTTCTCCCATAAATTATCCCCCTAATTTAGTTATCAAAATACCTTCATTTGATAACTTTTCTCGGATTTGCGTAACAAAATCTAAAGCATTCTGACCATCACCATGTACACAAATAGTATCTGCTTGAATATCTATTTCCTTACCAGTTTTAGCAATTACCTTTTGATTTTTCACCATATTTAATACTTGTTCAATTGCTTCATTTGTATCAGTTATGAGTGCATCACTTTCTTTTCGACTTACAAGTTGACCACTTTCCTCATAACGGCGATCAGCAAAGACTTCAGATGCAGTTTGTAAACCAATTTTTTGAGCTTCTGAAATTAATAATGTATTTGATAACCCAACAAAGATTAACGTATTATCTACATCATATACAGCTTGTGCAATGGCTTGCGCAATTTCACTATCTCTTGCCCCCATTTGGTATAACGCGCCATGAGGTTTAACATGGTTCAATTTAACATTCTGCGTTTGACAAAATGCAGATAAAGCACCTAATTGATAAACTACTAAATTATAGATTTCTGAAAGTGATAAATCCATATTACGTCTACCAAATCCTTGTAAATCTGGTAAACCCGGATGCGCTCCTATACCTATATTATTTTCTTTTGCTAGTTTAATCGTTTGATACATAACATTTTCATCACCTGCATGAAAACCACAAGCAATATTAGCTGAAGTAATAACTGGTATAATATTATTGTCATTACCTATTGTATAATTACCAAATGATTCCCCTAAATCACAATTTAAATCTACTTTCATGAATTTCTACCTCCTATAATTTGGTGTCTATCTAAAAACTTAATATCAACGTCTTCAGCATTTCCATTCGCATATGTAGGATAAGATAAAACTGCATATAAAAAATCTGCTGTTGTAGTAAAACCATCTATTACCATTTCATCTAATGTAACTTTAAGTTTAGATATCGCCAATGATCTGTTATCGGCTTTTATAATAACTTTGGCTACTAAAGAATCATAATGCGGTGATACAGTATAACCTTGATAAAGTAAAGAATCTACACGCACATTAAAGCCTTGAGGTAAATGTAATGCTTGTACTGTCCCTGGTGAAGGTTGAAATCCTTGTTCAGGATTTTCGGCATTAATACGTGCCTCTATTACATGACCACTAAATCGAATATCTTCTTGAGTGAACGGCAATTTATTATATTGCATTAAATATAGTTGTGTTTGTAACAAATCAGTGTCGGTACGCATTTCAGTAACTGTATGTTCAACCTGAATTCTGGCATTCATTTCAATGAAATAATAATCATCTGCTGTTACCAAGAATTCTATTGTACCAGCACTTCGATAATTAGCTGCTCGCGCCACAGCTACTGCATCATTACATATTTGTTGGCGTCGTTTATCACTTAATGCTGCACATGGTGATTCTTCAATTAATTTTTGATTTTTTCTTTGTACAGAACAATCACGTTCGCCTAAATGTACATAATTTTGCTCCCCATCTCCCACAATTTGTACTTCTACATGCTTTGCAACAGGAATAAATGCTTCTACATAAATACGATCGTCATCAAAATACTTTTTACCTTCACTTTTAGCTTCTTTAAAAGACTTTTCTAACATATCTCTAGATTTAACAATCCTAATCCCTTTACCGCCACCACCACTTGCGGCTTTTAACACGAGTGGGTAACCAATATCTGAGGCAATCGTTTCAACTTCTGAAAGTGATTCTACAGCGCCTTTAGATCCTGGTATAATTGGGACTTTAGCTGCGTCAACAGTTTGTCTTGCTGTAATTTTATCCCCCATCAACTCCATTGTTTCTTTAGTTGGTCCTATAAAATATAAGCCATTTTGTTCTACTTTATCCGCAAATGAAGGACTTTCAGATAAGAAACCATAGCCTGGATGAATTGCAGTCGACTCAGTAATTTGTGCTGCACTAATAATTCTATCTTGATTCAAATAACTATCTAAAGCGTTTGCTTCTCCAATACATACTGCTTGATCAGCGAGACTAACATGTAAACTTTGCTCATCTCCTACAGCATAAACTGCCACTGTTTCTATACCTAATTCTCGACATGCACGAATAATGCGTACTGCAATTTCGCCTCTATTTGCGACTAAACATCGATGCATCACAAATGCCCCCTTTTCTAGAAGTTAATTAATCCACTTTGATAATAACTTGATTGTATTCTACATTATCACCATGTTCGACAGTGATTTCTGAAATTTTACCTTCTACCTCACTTGTTACTTCATTCAAAACTTTCATAGCTTCTATATAACCTACGACATCACCTTTTTTAACTTCGTCACCAACTTGTATTAAAGGATTAGTAAGTTCTTTTTCATCTTGTAAGAAAAATGTTCCAACCATAGGTGCTGTAATTGTTTGACTTGCAGTTGAATTATTTTGAGTAGCTGCTTGAGTGTTGTCATTCGCCTCATTAGCAATCGTTGCATACTGCGTCCCTGTTGTTTGTTGTGGTGACGTAAAGTCGATTTCCACTTCACTGGAATGGTCTTTATATTTGAAGTTCTTAACGTCATTTTCTTTTACAAGTTTAATTAATTGTTCTATTTGATCTAATTTCATTATAATTCCCCTTTTAATAATGTATTGATTTTAGTAGCAGTTCTGCGCATTTGAGTTAAATCAAATTGTGGTTGCTCATCAATAGATGTTAGTATTTCTGCAAATTTTTGTTTTTGTTCAATCAATTTGTCAGTAGCCTCTTTAATAGAAATCCATTGAAAATTTAATTTATCACCAGGTTTTTTGTGCGCTAATATTGATAAATCACTTTGACACACATTAGCTATTTTGGTATAACCGCCTACAGTTTGTTTATCATTTAATAAAATAATTGGATTACCATCATTTGGAACTTGAATACTACCCAAGGCTACTGGTTCAGAAATAATGTCCGCTGATTGTTGCGGTTGAATGGTTGTACCATTTAAACGATAACCCATACGATCTGCATTTTCAGAAATAGTAAATTCAGTACTTACTAAATCTGTAATCGCAGTTGATGAAAATGCTTCGAATTGTGGTCCTTCTACAATATGTATTGTCGTCGCATCATAATTTACGATTTCATCCTCATAGCAGTAACCTATACGTTCTTGATAGCGGTTACATTGTTTTGTGTTAATGACATCATTCTTTTTCAATTTACGCCCTTTATAACCACCAATATTACTTCTAGTATGCGTTGAATAGCTTCCAGCTATTTGTGATATTGCTAAAGGTCGACCGAATAGAATATACCCTCTAGCACCTCGTAATACTTGATTGCAAGAAAGCACGTCACCTTTTTTTACTGCAACAACAGTCTGATGTGCAATTTTCACATCATTTAATTTAGCATTAAAACAACCCCCTGTTATTACAATAGTATTATCACTCATAAATTCGATCGTTGGTCCAATTAATGTACATTCAATAGCAGGTCCTTCATTTCCAATTAACTTTTGACCTAAAGTGAACGCATATTCATCCATTGCACCAGCTATAGAAAATCCTTGATCCTGAAATCCAAACCTACCTAAATCTTGTATCGTTGAAAAGAGTCCAGACTTTAATATTTTAATACTCATCAGTTAATGTCACCAACCCTTCGTAGTTATAATTACCTGCGCTTTGTTGTTCGACAATGTGCTGAAACTCTTCAGTAGTTATACTATAAAAATGAATATAATCACCTGGCTGATACAAGCACATGGGTTGTCGTTCGATATTAAAAACTTCAATTGGTGTTTGTCCTATGATTTGCCATCCTCCGGGTGAAGATTTAGGATACAACCCTGTTTGATTATTAGCTATCCCTACAGAACCTGCTGGAATTTGTGTACGCGGTTCTGATCTTCTTGGTGTATGCAATTGAGAACTTAAACCACCTAAAAATGGAAAGCCTGGCATAAAGCCAAGTAAGTATATCAAATAGTCTTCTTTAGTATGTAAATCAATCACTTGTGTTGTAGATAGGTTATGTACGGCAGCCACTTCTTCCAAATCAGGACCATAATCCCCTCCATAACACACTGGAATATTAATAATTCTTTTTGGCTGATTAACTTCAGTATTATTTAGATTTAACGTATCGAGTTGCAACTGATTGATAATGTTTTGTGGTTTATCCTTCGTTATATCAATTGTAAGCATGATAGCACGATATGAAGGAATAACTTCTAAAATTGCTGGAATATCTTGTTGCTTAATATACTCTGTCGCTACTTGTACATGTTGAAAAATTTCTGGATTTATTTCATTTTGAAAATAATAAATAATAGTTTGTTCATTTAGAATTTTCGTTTCCAATAATAAACCCCCCCCCTTGAGTTATTATAATTATCAGATAATTACAGTCATACCTTTGTATTATATCATTTACTTTCTATTTTGTTTACTATTTAATTGATATATCAATTAAATAGCAAAAACCATTTAATAGTTTAATATTCTTAGGTTTAATAATTACAGTGTCGCACAATAATCTAATTCTTTTTAAATTATTATCTAAACCAATTTAACAAATCACAACAATTCCGTACATATATAATTTTACATTTTTTGCACAAAAATACCCTAAAAACAGTGAAGTTTTCAGGGTATTATTATAATTTTACATTATTTTTACTTAATATTTACAATTTTAACATTAATTTCGCCACCATTAGGTAATGCCACACGAACTTCATCATCTAATTTTTTACCAATTAAACTTTTAGCCATTGGTGATTCATTAGAGATTTTACCGTTAAATGCATCTGCTTCTGCTGAACCTACAATTTGGTAACTTTCTTCTTCATCACCAGGTAATTCTACAAATGTAACTGTTTTACCAATTTGAACTTGATTGTTATCACCTGTATCTTCAATGATCAAAGCATTACGTAACATATTTTCAATACGTAAAATATCTTGTTCAATGAAACCTTGTTCATCTTTAGCTGCATCGTACTCTGAGTTCTCAGATAAGTCCCCAAAAGAACGTGCAACTTTAATTTTTTCTACTACTTCTGGTCTTTTAACTGTCTTTAATGTTTCTAATTCATTTTCTAATTTGTCATAACCTTCTTGGGTCATTGGATATTGCTTTTGATTTTCCATAATGTCATCTTCCTTTACCTTTATAATACTATTGTTTACTAACTAAAGTCTGGATTTTTGTAGTCATAATGTCGATTGCAACTTTATTACTTCCACCTTCGGGAATAATTATATCTGCGTACTTTTTAGTAGGTTCAATAAATTGATTATGCATTGGTCGTACAACATTCAAATATTGGTTAACAACAGATTCCATTGTACGTCCTCTTTCTTCTGTATCACGCAATAACCGTCTTAATATACGCAAGTCTGCATCTGTATCAACATAAATTTTAACATCCATTAAATCTCTTAATGTTTTATTTTCCAGCGCAAATATACCTTCTACGATAATAACATCTTTTGGTGCAAATGCAATTGTTTCGCTACTTCTCGTATGATTTTTATAATCATATGTAGGCACTTCTACAGTTTTACCATTTCTCAAGTCAATTAAATTCTCGATTAGCAAATCATTGTCAAACGCAAAAGGATGATCATAATTTGTTTCTAATCTTTCTTCAAATGATAAATGGGATTGATCCTTATAATAATAGTCTTGAGCTAAAAGTGCAACACTATGACCTTCTAAATTTTTCATAATTTCATTTGTAACTGTGGTTTTGCCAGAACCTGAGCCACCGGCAATACCTATTATGGTCGTACTTGTCATCAGCGAATTTCCTTTCTCATCATGTTGTGCGTATAAATAGGACGATCTACTTTTATTTGAATAATTTGCAATGGGTGTCTTGCTGCATCTAATTCATTACCTTCTTCATCGTAAATGTGTGTCACTACTTGTTTGAAGGTTTCAATTTCAGGGCCGAAAAATTCTATTTCTTGACCAGGTTTAAAATAATTGCGTTGTTGAATAGTTGCAATCTGACTATTAACATCATAATCAAGTACCAAACCACAAAAGTCATATGTTGTTTTCTTACGGTCTTGATCACCAAACATCTGCTCTTCATATCCAGGAGTGCCTTCAAAAAATGCTGGTGCAGTGTCTCTATTAGCACATTTATCTAATTCGATTAACCATTCGGGCTGGATTTTAAAATTGTCTGGATCTGCAGCATAAGCATCTATAACTTTACGATATACTGAAACCACAGTTGCTATGTAATGCATTGATTTCATACGGCCTTCTATTTTTAATGAATCTACGCCGATATTCATCATGTTGGGTATTGATTCTATCAATTTTAAATCTTTGGGACTCATAGCAAATGGTGTAACCTGTTCATTATCATACAACAAATCAAGTTCTCCAGATGTATCAACCTCTAATAAATCATAATCCCAACGACAACTTTGACAACACCCTCCACGATTTGAATCTCTAGCTGTCATATGGTTACTTAACGTACAACGACCGGAATATGCAATACACATCGCACCATGAATAAAAGCTTCTATTTCAATATCAACCTTATCTTTCATTTCTTGCATCTCCATGGCACCTGTTTCCCTAGCTAGCACCACTCTATCTAAACCTTCATTTTTCCAAAACTCTACTGCTTTATAATTGGATAATGATTGTTGAGTAGATAAATGTATTTCTAATTTTGGTGCTACTCGTTTACAAGTTTCAATAATTAACGGATCTGCTACAATTATGCCAGTAGCACCTGTAGCCTCTAAATCGATTAAATATTGGTCTAAACCTTCCATGTTCTCATCATGTGCAATGATATTAGTTGTAATGTAAATTTTAGCTCCATATTTGTGGGCGAATTCTACACCTTCTTTGATTTCTGCCATTGTAAAATTATCAGCATTTGATCGCAAACCATATTCTTGGCCACCTAAAAACACTGCATCAGCGCCATAATGTACCGCAATTTTCAACTTTTCTAAATTACCAGCTGGTGCAAGTAATTCGGGTTTTTTAATTGTTGTTTGCTGTAATGCTATTTCAGCTGTTGTTTTCATGTTTAAGCCTCCTAATATACCGTTTGTTTATATAAGAAGCCTTCATCAAATGGGCGATGTTCAGGTTGTATTGCTTCTATAGGATCAACAAGCATAAATTTTTCATCTTCATACATTTCTGGATCTTCATTATACAAATCAATAGCTTCTCTATATTGGGCTGTGCATATATTGATATATTCTTCTGATTGTAACACACCATCAATTTTTAAGGCATCAATACCATGTTCTAACAACGCATCTAACTCTTCTATTAAGCAGATATCATTAGGTGACATAATATGAGTACCATTGTAATCTTCATAAACAGGATATTTATTATCACGTTCATCATCATATAATAGCAATGTATTATTAGTGTTATTGCGCTCAATTTTCATTTGACGTTCTTGGAAAGTGTAATAATTACCTAATAACATACGTTTTGATTGAAACATACACGTCATACCATGAACTTGTACTTCTATTTCTACTTCACTATGTTGTTTGATGTTTATAATTTCTTCTAAGCTTAATTCACGTGCTAAAACTGCACGCGATGCGCCTTTATTTCCCCAATAGTTGCATTGGAAATAATTAGTAACAAGAGCTTCAGCATCCCAATGTAAAGTAATTGGATTATTTTGTTGCTTCACATACATAATTACTGCTGGATCGCCGAAGATAATACGGTCGACATTTATGTCGTGTAAAAAATTGATGTAGTCTTCTAAGGCATTTAAATGATAATTATGAAAAATACCATTTACGGCTGCATAGGCTTTTTTCCCATGGTCATGTATTAATGATACAGCCTCTCTCATCGCATCTCTATTAAATTCTCCAGCTAACCTTAAGCCAAACTTCTGTTCACCGATAACGAATGCATCAGCGCCTTTTGCTATCAAAGTTGTTATATGATTTATCGATTTTGGAGTAACTAACAGTTCTGTCATTTTGATTCTCCTTTAATTGAGATTGCTAAGCCATCATCTATATTAAGAAAATTAGTAACAAAATCAGGATGATTCATTAACCACTCATTATATTGCTGAACTTTTTTTACCATTTGTTTAACATTACGTGACCTTACAACATCAATATCAGCAACAAAACCATGGTATAAAACATTGTCTGTAATAACCATTCCTTGTTCGTTTAACAATGGGCTATAGAGTTCAAAAAACTTTTTAGATTGTGCTTTAGCAGCATCAATAAATATCATATCATAACTATGTGTACTAACATTTTCAAATTGCTCTAGCGCATCACCTTGAACAAGTGTTATTTGATCATCATAACCAAACTGAGTCACATGTTGTTTAGACAGTCGTTGCATTTTCTCATCGCGTTCAATTGTAGTAACATGTATTTGTTCATTTACCGAAGCAAATTGCATAGCACTGTAGCCGATTGCGGTACCAATTTCTAAGATATGTTTAGGGCAATGGACACGTATCAGCTGCTTAATCATATCTAATGATAATTTGTCGACAATTGGGACTTGATTTTCTTCTGCGAAAGGTCTTAATTTTTCTATCTCATTATCTGTTTGTTTGTGTAAATTTAATAAATATGTTTGGTTTTTATCCACATCAATAACTTCCTTTTTTAAATACATAGCATAGCTCATAAAAATAAATCAGTCTTTCTTTGAGACTGATTAGTATGTAATATCTTTTGATGATAATCATATTGTTGATCATCAATATGTGTCTATAAATTTAACTTTATATATTTTACCATAATTAAAAATGAATTTTAAGTATATTCCCAACGAAACGCTAATTAATGTTAACTTTCTTTAAATTAAAGAGACTGAGATAACATTGATTCGTCCAAACCTTTTTATATTTAAAATTTTACAATTTTGACCGTGCATGCTTGGGTTATAGCTCGAGCCTGAAATCTCTCACTCATACTATTTCTCCGGGCGTCAGCATGTTACAAAATCAGTACATAATCTATATTTGTTTCTATTGCTTTAATTGTTTGTCTCATTGATTTGATAACAAGTAATCTTTGTATAATACTGGCAGTAATTTATGCCGATTCCTGTGAGAATTGCGCTAACCAAAGATTACAGGAATCGACAGTGCCCACGGAAAGCGTGTATTAAAAAACTGCCAACAAAGTCGGGACTTTGTCGACAGTCTGAAACTACTTTCTCCTTTTAGAGAAAGTAGTTTTTAGATGCATCAATTAATGTTCGTGATCGTGATCATGATCATCGTCCATTTCAGTATTTACAATTTCTTCAATCATGCTCCATTCTTCATCTGTTTCAACCGGCAAGAATTTACCACCTTCACCATTTTCATCTGGTTCATTAATCATTGGAACTAATTCAATTAAATCATCGTCGTCTGACTCTGCACCTTCTTCTGCTAAGATTACGTATTCTTTTTTAAATTCTGGATGATAAAATTCTAAAACTTTACGATAAAGTACTTCGTTACCTTCTTCATCATATAGCGTTAGCATCTCTTCTTCATTATTGATTTGTAATTCTGCATCTTGGTTATGTTCAGTCATCTTAAATTTCTCCTTTTTATTGAATTGAATCCAAATAACCTTGCAAGATAAACACTGCGGCCATTTTATCAATTACTTTTTTTCTTTTCTGTCTAGAAACATCGGCTTCAAGTAATGACCGCTCTGCAGCCATAGTACTTAATCTTTCATCCCACATAATAAGTTTTACAGTTGGAAGAGATTCTTGAAGCTGTTCCTTGTATTGTAACGAAGCTTCGCCTCGAAATCCAATAGAATTATTCATATTTTTTGGTAAGCCTATAACGATCGTTCCAACGTTCTCTTTTTTTACTATTTGTACAAGCTGATCAATGCCTAATTGATTTTCGCTTTCATTAATTTGGAGTGTATCTAAACCTTGGGCTGTCCATCCCATTAAATCACTTATCGCAATTCCTACTGTTTTACTGCCTACATCAAGGCCTAATATTTTCTTTTTCAACATAATTATTTATCTGTTTTTTCTTCTAAATAATTTGAGACAAGTTCTTCCATAATATCGTCACGATCAATGTGTCTGATTTGGTTTCTTGCTTCATTATGTCTCGGTATATAAGCAGGGTCACCTGATAATAAGTAACCAACGATTTGATTTACAGGATTATAACCGCGCTCTTCTAATGTATCATAAACATTTTTTAAAACCGTTTTAACATCTTTTTTTGGAACTTCATTGTAATTAAACTTCATAGTTTTATCTAAGTTTTCCATAATCAACACTCCTTAAATAATAGTAAAAATTCTTACCTTTATCTTAACTTACAATACACAAGACTTACAGTGATTTAATATAATCTTTAATAGAACGTAATGATTCTGTTATGTTTTCAGGTTGTGTACCGCCACCTTGAGCCATATCAGGGCGACCGCCACCTTTACCTCCGACGATTGGTGCCATTTCTTTAATAATATCACCAGCTTTAATAGTTTCCGTTAAAGCTTTAGGCACAGTGGCAATTAATGATACTTTTCCACCGACATCGCTTGCTAAAATAATGATTGTATCTTGTAATTTAGATTTAAAATCATCCATTGCTTCACGTATCGCTTTTGCATTATCTACTTCGATTTGAATTGCTAAAACTGGGAGGCCATTTAAATCTTCAACTTGATTGCTTATATCTCCCATTTTTAATGAATTAATTTCTTTATTACGTTGCTCTAATTGTTTGTTCAATGCTTTTTCTTCTTGTTGCATATGCTCTACTTTTTCAAGTACTTGTTCATCTGATTTAACTTTAACAGCTTGTTTAATGTCATTAAAGTGTTGCTGGATTGTTTCTAAGTGTAAGAACGCTGCTTGACCTGTTAATGCTTCAATACGGCGTATACCAGCACCTGTACCAGATTCACTAATTATTTTGAACAAACCAATTTCAGATGTGTTTTGAACATGAATACCACCACATAATTCAATAGAAAATGGTGACATATCAACAACTCTTACCACATCTCCATATTTTTCACCGAATAGAGCCATCGCCCCTTTTTGCTTAGCTTCTTCAATTGGCATCTCGCTAATATTTACAGTGAGGTGATTCCAAATTTCTTCATTTACACGACGTTCAACTTGTGCAATTTCATTATCTGTCATTGCACCAAAATGAGAAAAGTCAAAACGTAAACGTTCTGGTGCAACAAGTGACCCTGCTTGGTTGACATGATCTCCTAGCACTTCTTTCAATGCAGCATGTAGTAAATGCGTTGCACTATGATTTTTCTTAATAGCTAAACGTTCTTGCTGGTTGACAGTAGCTTGTACCGTTGCAGCTTCTTTAACTTGACCAAAACGTACTGTACCATGATGTAAATTTTGACCATTTGGTGCTTTAGTGACTTCTGTTACATCAATTTCAAAGTCTTCACTACTGATAAGACCTTTATCTGCTACTTGCCCACCACTAACAGCATAAAATGGAGTAGCTGCAAGAATGAAGTAAATCTCCTCACCTGCTTCAGCAGAAGTTACGCGTTCACCATTATGGATAATATCCGTAATCTTACTCTCTTGAGTAGTAGTATCATAGCCAACAAACTGGCTATCTGTAGTGATATCTTTCAAGACTTCACTTTGCACTTGCATTGATTGAGAATCCTGTCTAGCTTGTCGCGCACGATCACGTTGCTTTTGCATTTCCACTTCAAACGTGTCCATGTCTACAGTTAAGTTTTCTTGCAAAGCAATTTCTTCAGTCAATTCTACAGGGAAGCCATACGTATCATAAAGTTTAAATGCATCTTCTCCTGCAATTGTATGGTTGCTCTCTTTCGCTTTAGCTACTAAAGTATTTAAAATATTCAAGCCTTCTTCTAATGTTTCGTGGAAACGTTCTTCTTCTGATTTTATTACACGTTTGATAAAATCTGACTTTTCTTTCACATTAGGGTAATAAGGTTCCATAATTTCAGCAACAATATCAACTAATTTATACATAAATGGTTCATTAATAGCTAACGTTTGGCTAAATCGTACAGCACGACGTAACAAACGTCTTAGGACATAACCACGTCCTTCATTAGCAGGCAATGCACCGTCAGCAATGGCAAAAGAAATCGTTCTAATATGATCGGCAATTACTTTAAAAGCAACATCATCTTGGTCATTAACTAAATATTTTTTACCAGAAACTTTTTCAACTTCTTCTATGATTGGAATAAATAAATCCGTTTCATAATTAGTACGAACATTTTGAGATACTGAAGCCATACGCTCTAAGCCCATTCCTGTATCAATGTTTTTATTAGGTAATGGTGTATAAGTATGATCTTTATTATGGTTAAATTCACTAAATACTAAGTTCCATACTTCTAAAAAGCGTTCATTTTCGCCACCAGGATACATTTCTTCTGCCGGATCATCTGCACCAAATGCATCACCACGGTCATAAAATATTTCTGTATTAGGACCAGATGGGCCTTCGCCAATATCCCAAAAATTACCTTCTATACGAATGATTCTACTTTCATCTAGTCCAACAACGTCATGCCATAAATTGTAGGCTTCCACATCTTCTGGATGAATTGTGACATAAAGTTTATCCGCTTCCATGCCCATCCATTTATCACTTGTTAAAAATTCCCAAGCATATTCAATGGCTTCTTTTTTAAAATAATCACCGATAGAAAAATTCCCCAACATTTCAAAAAATGTGTGGTGTCGAGCCGTAAAGCCTACATTTTCAATATCATTCGTTCTAATAGCTTTTTGTGAATTAACAATTCTTGGCTTTTTAGGAATTTCTCTTCCATCAAAATATTTTTTCAATGTTGCCACACCTGAGTTAATCCATAAAAGTGAATCATCATCTATAGGTACTAACGGTGCCGATGGTTCAACCATGTGTCCTTTCTCTACAAAGAAGTCAATAAAACTTTGTCTTATTTCACTCGCTTTTAATTGTTTCATTACTTTTCCTCCATTACAATATATAACTCATTGTATAAATTTTTAAATTTATAAAAAAGCATAAAAAAAGTCCATCCTCAAAAGGGACGAACAAATCGCGGTACCACCCTAGTTATATTCATTAATAACGATGATGCATGAATAAATGCAACTCATCACTTATTGAGAATATCACTCGTTTTAATATTTATTACTGACACAAAGTAGCATTCTATAATCCAAGCTGTACTTTTCACCACACAGTACATCTCTGTTTGTCTTAGATTATATACTCGTCTCTATGCAAACTTAACTTTATTTTATTTTCTTTTGTTGTCAATGTCAATCATTTACGAAGTCATATGGTGATAATTGCCCCATATTAATCATTGGGTCAATTTGATATATGGTACTCTCAGTCAAAGTAACTGTACTATTAAGTTGCTGGTTAATATCTTCTTGGTCATCATCTTTACCTGAGTCACTATCAAAGTAAGCTTGCAGTAAGTCACATAATTGAGTCATTCTTACTTGACCATTTGTCTTTAAACCAATTGTAAATGCATTGGGATCACCTAAAAAGACCAATGATTGTTTTGCACGTGTCAGACCTGTATACAAAATAGGCTTTTGTAACATTCTGAAATACTGTTTTACCATAGGCATAATGACAATTGGAAATTCAGAACCTTGTGATTTATGGATAGATGTACAATAAGCATGTGTTAATTCCATTAAATCTTGTCGTGTAAATGTTATCTCATTACCTTCAAAATCAACCACTAATACATCTTTATCTAAGGCATTTTCTTTAGCCCAAAAAATACCTACAATTACTCCGATATCTCCATTAAAAATATTATCATTTGGTCTATTAACCAATTGCAATACTTTATCGCCTTTTCTAAATAAAACTTCACCAAATGCAATTTCACGCGTATCTTTTATTTTTGGATTTAATATATCTTGTAATACTTGATTTAATCGTTTAATGCCTGCAGAACCTTTGTACATAGGTGCTAATACTTGAATATCACTCATATCATAGCCTTTGTTAACAGCACTAGCTACAACTTTTTCAACAACTTGTGGTATTTGTTCTGTTTGACAGTTGATAAAATTACGGTCATGAAAACGCTCGGTAATATCTATTGGTAACCCCAATTTAATTTTATGCGCTAACTCTATAATACTAGATCCATCTTGCTGTCTATATACTTCAGTTAAATTAACTCTAGGAATAACTCCAGAGTCAATTAAATCTTTAAAGACTTGTCCGGGACCAACTGACGGTAATTGATCCTCATCACCAACTAAAATGACTTGTGCATCTAACGGTACTGCACTCATAAATTGATGAAATAACCAAGTATCTACCATCGACATCTCATCTATAATAATCAATTTAGCATTAATTTCATTATCTAAAATATCTTCAGGTTGTGTTTCTTGATTCCAACCAATAAGTCGGTGAATGGTCATAGCTTCTAATCCTGTAGCTTCAGCTAATCGTTTAGACGCTCGCCCTGTCGGAGCACCTAACACAATAGGATAATCATCTTCTTTATAATCGTCATAATCTAAAGAAAGGCCATGTATTTCAGCATACAATTCTACGATGCCTTTAATTACAGTTGTTTTCCCTGTACCAGGTCCTCCTGTTAATAACATCACTTTTGAATTAATAGCGGTTTGTAGTGCTTCTTTTTGTGATTCAGCATAACTGACTGTATTTTGGTCCTCTATATTACCAATTTCTAATAATAAGTCGGACATTTCAATATCTTTCAATTTTTTAGTGTACGTGAAATTGCGATATAAATTTTGGACACTCTTTATTTCTGAATAATACAAACTTGGAATAGCTAATTCAGCTTCTTGCTGTACTAATTTATCTTCATTGACTAGCTGTTCAACTTGATTAGCTAATATCGATTGATCTATGACTTCAGATGGAGGATTAGATAAAATATCCTGTACCAATTCTAAAACAAATTGCGTAGGTAAATAGGTATGTCCTTGTTTAATACACTCTTCTTCTAGTATATAGAGTATTCCTGCTTTTAAACGTTCTGGATCGTTATATTGAATACCGATATTTTTGGCTAACATATCAGCTTTATTAAAACCGATACCCTTGACATCATATACTAATTGGTAAGGTGTCTTTTCTACTACATTGAGTGTTTCACCTAAATAAGCTTGGTATATATTCATTGCTAACTTCGGCCCAAAGCCTAAGTCATGTAATCTAATTATTATTTGTTCTGTTTCTTGGTTGCTAGCAATTTGTTCTGCAATTTGTTTTTGTTTGCTTGCAGATAAACTCGGCACCTTACTTAAAACTTGTGAATCGTTTAATATATCAGCAATGGCATTTTCACCGAGTGTATTAACAATATTTTGAGCCGTCTTTTTACCAATACCTTTGAATAAGTCACTAGACAAATAACTGATAATTGCTTCCTTCGTTTGTGGTAATTCCTTTTCAAAAATATCTGCTTTTAATTGTTTACCATATTTAGGATGCGTAGCTATTTGCCCTTTAAATGTATAGACATCACCTTCCACAATTTCAGGAAAGAACCCTACAACTGTAGGCATACTATCAAATGATTCATTGGTTTCAATTGTATCAACTTTTAATACAGTATAAAAATTATCTTTGTTTTGAAACAAAATAGCATCTACTGTACCTTTAATCATTGAATAGTTAAACAGTGTAGGATCTGCCATGATTTACTCCTCCTCTTTTATTGCTTCGAATGTTTGGATTGCATGTTGACTCATATGGTGTTCAGGGTTAATTGCAACTGCTTGCTTAAAATAACGTAATGCTACATCTATATCTTCAGTATCCATGTATGTTGCTAACCCTAAATTATATAATGCATCTACATGCTTATTGTCTAAACTCAATACGCGATTTAATTGTGTAATAGCTTGCTTAAACATTTCTAAATGACATAACACCAAGCCATATTGAAATTGAACTTCTACATCTCTACGATCGTCTTTTTCTGCAGCAGTCATTAAAAAAGGCATAGCCTCTTTAAACGCTTCTAATTGGTTAAATGACATACCAATCATATAATTCGTATCAACCACGTCTACATCATATTTTAACGCAGTTTGATATAGTCGAATTGCTTCATTAAAACGACCTTCATTATAATATACATTAGCTAAATTATAATATACTGGACCATTTTCTGAATCAATTGTTAGTGCTTTTTGGAAAAAAGTTTCAGCATGTTCAACTTCTCCTGCTTCAGCAATTAAAATACCTGCATTAATATAATTTTCAATTTCTTCAGGCTGTGCTTCTATATTATCAAAAAGTGCTTGTAATGCTTTTTCAGTTTCACCATTTTTTATGAATTCATATACGTGTTCTTGTTCCATTGTTAGTCCTCTTTTCTTATCTTGTTATTTATAGCATACAAAAGCTTAAAACATTGGACAATGTGAAATATAAGTGGCTAACTAGTTCTAACTTTAGTTATAAAGTTTTTGTCTAATGCCGTAAAGTTACTTAACTTAGGTCTATAAGTATATGTATAAAAAGCAAACAATCTACGCTTTAAGTGTAAATTGAATGCTTATTAAATATCAATTTAAAGTAAGTTAACTCTAACTTAAACTTACTATTGTTTTGTCTATAAACTGTATTAATTTATATGACGTAACTTAATTGTCCAGAATTTTTGAAAACATCATCAATTGTAGCCCCGCCTAAACATACATCACCGTCATAAAACACAACTGCTTGCCCAGGAGTAATCGCTCTTACTGGTTGATCAAACGTAACACGAATTGAATTGTCATCTTCTTGTTGTACAAAAACTTGAGTATCTCGTTGTCTATATCTAAATTTCGCAGTACATGAAAAACCTTGTGCTAAATCCACTGGGTTAATAAATGAAAAGTCTGAAGCAATTAAATAATCACTGTACAATGCATTATGATCAAAACCTTGTTCGACATATAATACATTTTCATCAAGATTTTTACCTACTACAAACCAAGGATCACCGTCGCCACCAATACCTAAGCCATGACGTTGACCAATAGTATAATACATCAATCCTGCATGTGTTCCTTTGTTTTCACCGTTTAACGTACGCATTTCACCCGATTGTGCAGGCAAATATTGTGATAAAAATGATTTGAAATTGCGTTCACCAATGAAACATATACCTGTAGAATCTTTTTTCTTAGCTGTTGCAAGATCTTGTTCTTCTGCAATGCGACGCACTTCTTTTTTATCAATGCCACCAAGTGGGAACATAACATGTTGTAATTGATCTTGTGATAGTTGATTTAAGAAATAAGTTTGATCCTTATTATTATCAACACCACGTAACATTTCAACATGACCATCATCGAATCGTTGTACACGTGCATAATGACCTGTTGCTACATAATCTGCACCTAGTTTTAAAGCGTGTTCTAAAAAGGCTTTGAATTTTATTTCTTTGTTACACATTACATCAGGATTAGGCGTTCTTCCTTTTTTATATTCATCTAAGAAGTAAGTAAATACTTTATCCCAGTATTCTTGTTCAAAATTCACTGCATAGTAAGGAATTCCTATTTGATTACAAACAGCGATAACGTCATTGTAATCCTCTGTTGCTGTACAAACACCATTTTCATCAGTATCATCCCAATTTTTCATAAAAATACCGATTACATCATACCCTTGTTCTTTTAACAAATGTGCTGTTACAGAACTATCAACACCGCCTGACATACCTACTACTACTCGTACGCCTTCTTTATTCAATTTATACTTCCTCCTTAAATTTATGATAGATTTTGTGAATTTCCATCGTTATATATTTGATTTCTTGTTCAGTCGATAACTCATTAAAACTAAATCGTACTGAGTGTTTTGCTCTGTCATCATTCTCATACATCGCTGCCAACACATGAGATGGTGTTGTTGAACCGGCTGTACATGCTGAGCCAGATGATACATAAATACCCGATAGGTCAAGTAACGTTAACATAGTTTCAACATCTATAAATGGAAAATATAAGTTCACAATATGACCAGTAGAATCTGTCATAGAACCATTTATTTCGAATGGGACCGATCTTTCTTGTAAAGTTACAATAAACAAATTTTTCAAATTCATTAAGTGTACATTATTGTCATCTAAATTTGCATTAGCTAGCGTCAATGCCTCTGTTAAGCCAACAATTTGTGGTACATTTTCAGTGCCTGCACGACGTTTTGTTTCCTGTTCGCCACCTAATTGCCAATATGTTACCGGCGTATCTGCTTTTACATAAAGGACACCTACACCTTTTGGTCCTCCAAATTTATGCGCTGTTATGCTTAATGCTGCGATATTAAAGTCTTGAATGTCAATTGGTAAATGTCCTACCGCTTGAACTGCATCTACATGAAGCAATGCGTTTGATTCAGCTACAATAGCATCAATATCATACATTGGTTGAACAGTACCAATTTCATTATTTACAAACATAATTGATACAAGCACCGTGTCCTCTCTCAGAGCTTCACGCAATTGTTGTAAATTAACTATGCCTTCAGTATCTACATCAAGATATGTTACTTCAAATCCTTCACGTTCTAACTGTTCAAACACATGGAGTACAGAATGATGTTCAATTTTTGAGGTAATAAGGTGTTTACCTTTATGTGCTTGCTGATAAGCGATGCCTTTGATTGCTGTATTATTTGATTCAGTTGCACCACTAGTAAAAATAATTTCGCTAGGTTTAACACCAAAAAACTTAGCTACTGTTCTACGCGATTCATCTAAATACTTTCTTGCGTCTCTTCCAATACTATGAATAGAAGAAGGGTTACCATAATGCGTCTCATAAATATCCATCATTTTAGTTATAACTTCTGGTTTAACTGGGGTAGTTGCAGCTGAGTCTGCATATACTTCCATGTTTTGACACTCCTCACAATTTTATCAATGTTCCCATGATAGCACCATATGATTAAATTTTCTAGTTGTCTGTTTGAAAGTTACCAAATGCATCAATATCTTTATAATCTTCTAATAAATTTTTGGTAGCTTCAATATTAAAATCTTCTTTTACTTCTAAATCTTTGTTCACTATTGTTTTATTTTCAATATGCCAATGCGTCGCTTGAAACTCGGAGATGATCGCAGCATCATGACTGACAATAAACACTTGTCCATTAAAGCTTTCAATCATTGACATTATTAATTTTTGTGTACGTATATCAAAATAATTTGTCGGTTCATCTAAGATTAATAGATGTGGGCTAGCAAAATAAAGTAATACAAATTGTAAACGGCTTTTTTCACCCATCGATAAATGTTTGATTGGCTGTAGTATCTGATCAGTAGTAAATTGGAATGCGCTTAATATTGTTTGTGCATGACTATTCGTCATACCTTCCAACTTCATAACCAAGTCTTTAGGTGATAAATTATCTGCTAAATTATCATGCTTTTGATCAAAACAAGCGATTTTCAATGAAGGTGAATGTTTTACAGTACCTGTTGTTGGTGCTCTCTTCCCAGTAATAATATCTACAAGTACTGATTTACCACTACCATTGTTACCTGTAACCAAGATATTTTCACCTTTCCTTATATTCAAATTAACTTGGTGGTACAGGCAAGTATTGTTAATGTCGTAACCCATTTGATCAAATTGTAGTAAATACTTATTTTGAAATGTATCGGTTTCTTGAAACTGATACTGTGTTACATCATGTTGATTAGGATTAACAATGTCTTGTTCATTTATTTTGTGTGTTAGTTGTGTTTCTTTTGCCTTGGCACGCTTCATCAATTTACTCAATTTCTTTTGTTCGTATGGATTTCGAACACTTGCTTTGGCTTTTGCACTCGCATGCCAACGTTGTACTTGATCCATAGATGACTTTAAATCATTGATTTCTTTTTGCGCCTTCTCAAATGCTTTAACTTGTGATTGTTGTTCTATTGCTTTAATTTGTTCATAGTTTTCATAATTACCTTCATACATTGTAGTTTTCTGTGAGGTAATTTCTATAATTTGACTTGCTACTAGATTAATAAATGACCTCAAATGTGATACTAATAAAATAGTTTGTTTAGATTCATTGATCATATTGGCTAATAAAGTAACCATATGGCTATCGAGATGATTCGTTGGTTCATCTAATAACAGACACGGCTTATTGGACATCAATGCACGAATAATAGCTATTTTTGTTTGCTGTCCCCCACTTAATTCTTTCACTTTTTTATCTAAATCAGAAGCTGACAATTGAAAAAGCTTAGCTTTAGTTAAAATGTCTTGCTCAAATTCATAACCTGATAAATCAATGAATTCACCAAGTGCATCTAAATCTTGAGTCATTTTTCGTTTTAAAGTTAATAGTGTTGCATCCACGCTCATGATATAATCTAGTGCATGCTCTTCACCATACATTGCTAAATTTTGGTGCATCAAATATGTGTCATCTGGATATTTATTGTGTATTGCAGTTAACAGTGTTGTTTTGCCAACACCATTGTCACCTATTAGTGCTACATGATTTCCTTGTTGTATTTGTATATCTACCGTTTCGATTAGTGTTTTCCCGTATAGTTCAAATGGTTTTTGAGCATAATAAAAAGACATTACACTTCTCCTCTTTTAACGCAAAGCTGTAATGTCTCTATTCGTTTGATAACGATATTTATTTAGTATTGCTACATACTTAAAAAGACAGAGACATCCCAACTAGCGCGATTTTTGTATAGATTTGTTGTTGTTTAAATTGCTTATGAGATTTATCCATTGTCTTAATAAGGCCACCTAACGTTTTAAATTTACTATATTATAGCAGTGAGCATAATTTTACGCAAGCAGAAGTTGGACTGATATACTGAGCAATACGAACATAATTAAAGGAGGAGACAACGAGCAATGCCTAATATAAAACTTTCAGCATTAAACTTGGTTCCTATAAGAGAAGGCCAAACAGATAAAGATGCTATCAGTGACATGGTATCACTAGCACAAAATTTAGAAGACTTAGGTTATGAACGCTATTGGATTGCAGAACATCATAATGCACCTAATTTAGTTAGTTCAGCAACAGCGTTACTAATACAACACACATTAGAACATACCAAACGTATCCGTGTAGGTTCTGGTGGTATTATGTTACCTAACCATGCACCACTAGTTGTCGCAGAACAATTTGGTACGATGGAAACTGTTTTCCCAGATCGTGTAGATTTAGGTTTAGGACGTGCACCTGGCACGGATATGATGACTGCAAGCGCATTAAGAAGAGACCAACATAATGGTGTTTATGAATTTCCAGAAGAAGTAGAACAGCTAGCTACTTATTTTGGACCAGGAAATAAACAAAGCTACGTTCGTGCTTACCCAGCTGTCGATAAAAATGTGCCACTATATATTCTAGGGTCATCAACAGATTCTGCACATCTAGCAGCGCGTAAAGGGTTACCTTATGTATTTGCCGGTCATTTTGCGCCTCAACAAATGCATGAAGCAATACAAATCTACAAAGAATTATTTGAACCATCAGAGTATTTAGCTGAACCTTATATGATTGTTTGCTTAAATGCAATTGTCGCAGAAACTGATGAACAAGCAGAATTTTTAGCTACTACACAAGCACAAGTCATGGTTAGTGTAACACGTGGAAGAATGCAACCGGTTCAACCTCCTACTGATGACTTACAAGGTATTTTAACACCTCGTGAATTTGAATTAGCTAAACAGCGTATGGAGCAATCTTTAGTTGGGTCTGAAGCAACTGTGCAAGCTAAATTAGAATCATTTATGCAAGAGCATGGTGACATTGATGAATTAATGGCTATAAGTTATGTTTACGACCAACAAGAACAACTAGCTTCCTTTAAACGCTTAAATAATGTAATTTCTAAAGTAAACAACAGCAATTAAAATAACAAAAAAGCAATACCACGTAGGTATTGCTTTTTATTATTTCTCATCTTTATTATCGTTGTTATCTTCTTTATTGCCGCCAGTGAATTTATCGATTTGTTCACTCGCTTGTTGTGCTTTTTCGTTATCAACATTTTTTAGTTTATCAGATACGCTTTTAGCAGCATCTTTTGCTTTATTTAAGAAATTTTCAGCCATTTTTAATAGCCCCTTTCAATTTAATATAAGTTTATTTTTTTAATTTATCAATTGCTTCATTTGCTTTATTTTTAGCATTTTCCACTACTTCTTTTGCCTTGCCAGAAGTTTTATCTTCTTTTCCTTCATTTTCAAGGTCTTTATTATCTGTCACATTACCGACTGTTTCTTTGATGTTACCTTTGGCTTGTTCTATCTTGCTTTCATCAGCCATGTAATTACCTCCTTCATCGATACATGTTACAGTTATACCACTACATAGTATTATTAAACATAAAAATAATAATTTATTTGATTAGATATAAAACATGTAGCCATCTAAATTATTTGTTTCTTTATAATCTGCTAAATATTGCAACGTCGTATTATCTAAAACTTCTCTCACAGCATCTCTCATACGTATCCATAATTGCTTTTGGGCAGGTGGTTCAGATTCAATACTTTCTACAAATGTTATAGGACCTTCTAACAACCTTATAATATCACCAGCACTGATTTCTTCAGCAGGCACTCTTAGTTGGTAGCCACCTTTAGCACCACGTACACTTCTAATAAGGCCAGCATTTCTTAACGGGCCAACAAGTTGTTCTAAATATAAGTCACTTAAGTTATTTTCTTCAGCGATTGATTTTAAGGATACACATCCCTGTCCTTGCTTTTTAGCTAAAGATATCATTAATGTTAATCCATATCTTCCTTTTGTTGATATTTTCATTGTATAACCTCACTTAATTCGTCTACTTATTTATTCCCATTTTATCATTTTTTACGTTAATATAATATTAGAAAGGTGTGAATGATGTGACAAATGAACCATTAGCGGCTAGAATGCGTCCCAATAATATAGATGAAATCATCTCACAACAACATTTAGTAGGTTCTAGAGGGATAATTAGAAGAATGGTTGATACTAAACGTTTATCTTCCATGATTTTCTATGGCCCTCCAGGCATTGGTAAAACTAGTATAGCTAAAGCAATTGCTGGAAGTACACAGTATAAGTTCAGACAATTAAATGCAGTTTCCAATTCTAAAAAAGATATGCAAATGGTAGTTGAAGAAGCGAAAATGTCTGGTCAAGTCATTTTATTGTTGGATGAAATTCATAGATTAGACAAAACAAAGCAAGATTTTCTATTACCACATTTAGAAAATGGCAAAATAGTATTAATTGGTGCAACTACATCAAATCCATATCATGCGATTAATCCTGCTATTAGATCAAGAGCTCAAATTTTCGAACTTTATCCTTTAAACGAAGATGATATTCGTTTGGCATTAGAACGTGCACTAGATGATGAAATAAATGGATTAAAATCTTATGCGCCCACTATAGATGAAGATGCTTTGATATATTTTTCAACCCAGAGTCAAGGTGATGTGAGAAGCGCTTTAAACGCTTTAGAATTAGCAGTTTTAAGTTCAGAAACATCAGAACATGGACGACATATTACGTTACAAGATGCAAAAGATTGTCTTCAAAGAGGGGCATTTTTAAGTGATAAAGATGGTGATATGCACTACGATGTAATGAGTGCTTTCCAGAAATCTATTAGAGGTAGTGACGTTAATGCAGCTTTGCATTATCTCGCGCGACTTATTGAAGCTGGAGACTTACCAACAATAGCTAGACGTTTACTAGTTATTAGTTATGAAGATGTAGGCTTAGCGTCACCTAATGCAGGTCAACGTACATTAGCAGCAATTGAAGCAGCTGAAAGGCTAGGATTCCCTGAAGCACGAATTCCATTAAGCCAAGCAGTCATTGAATTATGCTTATCTCCAAAATCAAACTCAGGTATTACAGCAATTGACCATGCCCTTTCAGATATACGTAAAGGCTATGCAGGACAAGTTCCTAATCATTTAAAAGATGGTCATTATAGTGGAGCTAAAGAACTCGGTCGTGCAATTGGTTATAAATATCCACATAATTATGATAATGGTTTTGTTGCGCAGCAATATCTACCTGATAAATTAAAAAATAAAATATATTATGAACCCAAAACTACTTCCAAAAGTGAACAACAATTCAAACAAATCTTCGACAATATAACACAAAACCAACAAAAATAAACCTTCACTATACTGTGAAGGTTTATTTCTATTTATATTATTTTTCAAGTCCTATTAACAGCGACTTGTGCGACTCCTGCGGGAATAGCACTCGCCGAAGACTACAAGCTAAGACAGTGCCTACGTAAAGCGTACATAAAAACTGCCAACAAAGTCGAAAACTTTGTCGTTAAACTTTTGTCATATTAAGGCTTTTGTATAGTATTGGCAGTGACTTATGCCGACTCGCACTTGCCGAAGACTACAGGCTGAGGCAGTGCCCGCGGAAAGCGTGCATAAAAACTGCCAACAAAGTCGGAAATGATGACTAGCATTGAAAAAATCTTGATTTGAAGCACAGTTTCAATACAGTCAGCTACTACCAATATGAAATGAAGGTGGAACAAATCAATGTTATTCCACCTTCATATTTTTTAGCATTACAATAACAAAATCAACAGCAAAAAATTTGTAAGTGTATGTTTTGTACACTAAATAGCACCGAACCTGCTACTATTGTCCTTTATCTTTAATACGTGTCACAGGGATATCACTTAAAATATCATTAATGACATAACTTGCACAAATTAGGCCAACAACACTTGGTACAAATGCATTCGAAGACGGTGGCATTTGTCCTTTTCTAGTCGGTGCATTAGCATCACCAACAGTTTCTTTTACGTCTTCTCTAATAACGAGTGGACTTTCATCTGAAAATACTACTGGTACACCTTTTGTAATACCTAATTTTTTTAATTTTCTTCTAATGATTTTAGCGATAGGATCTGTATGTGTTTTAGAAATATCTTCAATTACAAAACGTGTAGGGTCAATTTTGTTAGCTGCACCCATGCTAGAAATCACTTTGATATTACGCTCTAAACATTCTTTCATCAAATGGACTTTATACATAATTGTGTCACTTGCATCAATAAAATAATCGATATCGTAATTTTCAAAAAGATCCTCATAAGTATCTTCTGTATAAAACATATGCAATGCTGTCACTTTACAATCAGGATTAATTAATTTAATGCGTTCTTCCATTAAGGAAACTTTACTTTGACCAATCGTTGTTGTTAAGGCATGTATTTGACGATTAACATTAGTAATATCGACATCATCTTTATCAATTAAAATGATATGTCCAATATTAGTACGAGCTAATGCTTCTGCTGCAAAAGTACCAACACCGCCGACCCCCAACACAACTACTGTTTGTTCTTTTAATAAATCTAAACCTTCTTGACCATATGCCAATTCATTTCTCGAAAATTGGTGCTTCATAATCAAACTCCTTATAAATTTAACTTTCTATCAAATATAATTATACATGAATTTTACATAGATTTTAATTTTTTATTCACAAAAAAATACGCAAGACCGAAGTCTTGCGTACCGATAGAGTCCGTTTATGTCGTAGTTATAATAGCTTGATCATTCGGCCTGCTAAATACAGGTGGGTGCCCTGTTTCTCATTTTGCAAGTCCTCCTAATTGAGGCGTGTGCGCTATGAGAAAACCTATTGGGCTCCCTGATCAAAGAGTGTTAGGCCCAAATTAAAAAGCAACTTACGAACACTACAGATGACTACCTTATGAGATAATAATAACACATAATTATATATTAGCAAGAATTAAAACTTATATAATTTATTAATGTCTAATTCTTAAAGATAATTCTTCTAATTGATTATCTGAAACTTCACTTGGTGCATCCGTTAATAAACATGTAGCTGAAGCTGTTTTAGGGAATGCAATTGTATCTCTAAGATTAGTTCTATTCGTTAATAACATAACTAAACGATCAAGTCCTAATGCGATACCGCCATGAGGTGGTGCACCGTATTTAAATGCGTCTAATAAGAAGCCAAACTGTTCTCTAGCTTGTTCTTCAGTAAATCCTAACACTTCAAACATTTTTGCTTGTAACTCACCATCATGAATTCTGATTGAGCCACCACCTAATTCATATCCATTAAGTACAATATCATATGCATTAGCTTGTACTTGTTCTGGAGAGTCAGATAATTTAGCAATATCTTCTTCTTTTGGTGATGTAAATGGATGATGTGCTGCAACATAACGTTTTGCATCTTCATCATATTCCAATAGTGGCCAATCAGTTACCCATAAGAAGTTTAATTTTGATTCGTCAATAAGTGATAATTCTTTCGCCAATTTCAAGCGTAAAGCACCTAAACTTTGAGCAACTACATTTGGTTTATCAGCTACGAAAAGTACTAAGTCACCTGCTTTTGCTCCAGTTAATGATTGTAAAGTAGCAATATGGCTATCTTCAAAGAAACGACCAATTGGACCGTTAACACCATCTTCTACAACTTTAACCCAAGCTAAACCTTTAGCACCGTAGATATTTACAAATTCTGTTAAACCATCAATATCTTTTCTTGTATATTGATCTGCCGCACCTTCTGCCACTATAGCTTTTACTTGTCCATTGTTATTTACAGCGTCTTTAAACACTTTAAAGTCCATATCATGTCCAAGTTGTGACACATCAATTAATTCCATACCAAAACGAGTGTCTGGTTTATCTGAACCAAAACGTGTCATCGCTTCATTATATGTCATACGTGGAAATTGTTCTGTTAATTCAATATCTTTAACATCTTTTACAACTTTTTTCAGCATATCTTCGCCCATTGCCATTACATCTTCTTGGTCTACAAAACTCATTTCAATATCGACCTGTGTAAATTCAGGCTGTCTGTCAGCACGTAAATCTTCATCACGGAAACATTTAACGATTTGATAATATTTGTCGAAGCCACTAATCATCAATAATTGTTTAAAAATTTGTGGTGATTGTGGTAAAGCATAAAATTCTCCTTCATGTACACGTGAAGGTACTAAGTAGTCACGTGCTCCTTCTGGTGTAGACTTTGTTAATACAGGTGTTTCTATATCATAAAAGCCGTCTTGATCTAAATACTGACGAATTGAACGTGTTGTTTGATGACGCATTTTAAATGTTTGCGCAAGTTCTTGTCGGCGTAAATCTAAATATCTATATTTCAAACGAATATTTTCATCAACATTTTGATTTTCTTCATTAATTGAAAATGGTGGTGTTTCAGCTTTATTAATAATGTTAATTTCTGAAACTTGTACTTCTACTTGTCCTGTTGCTATTTTAGGATTTACTGTATCAGGATCACGTTTTGTGACTACACCTGTTACTTCTACAACATATTCTGATCTAACGGATTCAGCTGTTGCTAAAGCTTCTTCTGAAAATGACGGGTTAAAGACGATTTGTACATAACCTTCTCTATCTCTTAAATCAATAAATATTAAGCCACCTAAGTCTCTACGGTTATGAACCCATCCTTTTAATGTTACTTCTTGGTCTAATAAATTTTCTGTTACTAATCCACAATATGTTGTTCTCTTACTCACTTTCATCTACTCCTTCTTTTTAAAATATGCGACAACTTCATCTAAATTAATTTTTTCTGTATTTCCTGTAGCCATATCTTTAATATCAATTTCATTATTTTCTAATTCTTGATCACCGATGACAATTGTATAATTTGCCTGTAGTCTATCCGCTTGTTTCATTTGGCCTTTCACTTTTCTGCTCAAATAATCTTTGTCAGCTTTCACACCATTATGACGAAGTTCATTTAACAATTTAACGGCATAGTTATCAGCTTCGTGACCCATCGTAACAATGAATAAATCAAAATCATCTTCGACATCCAACTCAATACCTTCATCTTCTAATGCTAATAATAAGCGTTCAATACTTAATGCAAAACCAATACCAGTATTATTTGGACCGCCTAATAATTCAAGTAAACCATTGTAACGTCCACCACCACAAAGTGTCGTTATTGCACCATCGTAATTCGGGTTATCAATCATTAATTCAAATGCAGTATGAGTGTAATAATCTAAACCTCTTACTAAGTTAGGATCTTCTTCATAACGAATATTTAAATTGTCTAAATGTTGTTTGACTTCATCATAATATTTAGTTGATTCAGCATTTAAAAATTCGGTAATACGGGGTGCAGTTTTTACCGCCTCTTTATCTTTATCGACTTTACAATCAAGAATACGCATTGGGTTAGTGTGTAAACGTGATTGACAATCTGAACAAAAGTCACCGATTACTGGTTCAAAATGTTTTACTAATGCTTCATTGTATTCTTTGCGTGAATCTGCATCACCGATACTATTAATAACTAATTTTAAATGTTTTAATCCAAATGATTGATATATATGCATAACCATAGCTAAAACTTCAGCGTCAATACTAGGATTTTCGGCACCAATTGCCTCAACGCCAAATTGTGTAAATTGGCGGTAACGTCCTTTTTGTTTGCGTTCATATCTGAACATAGGACCGTTATAATACAATTTTACAGGTTGGTTAGGATCACCTTGCATTTTATGTTCGATATAAGATCTTACCACCGCAGCGGTACCTTCAGGTCGTAAAGTAATACTGCGATCGCCTTTATCTAAAAAAGTATACATTTCTTTTTGTACAACATCAGTTGAATCGCCAACACCACGAGCAAATAATTCAGTACTTTCAAAAATAGGTGTACGAATTTCTTGATAATTATATAAAGTCATTAATTCATCTAATTTATTTTCAATATATCGCCATTGTTTAGTGTCTTCAGGAAGTATGTCCTGTGTACCTCTTGGAATATTTATCATATTATCTCTCCTTTTAACAATAAAAAAGCCCCTTGCATGATGAATTATCATACAAGGGACGATTGTGCCGTGTTGCCACCCTAATTGACTATAAAATATAAGTTATAGTCCACTTTAGACGAGTAACGTTCGTCAAACGGCTTTATTTTGTATAAAGCACCTGTTCTTGTGTTCATATAGCTTAAACGACTCAGTATAAATTTTCAGCCAAGATTTATATCTCTACACACATTTACGTGTTACCTTTTTGTTTAAGTATTTCAAGAATCATAACGGTTTATTTATCTAATTCATAATAATGATAACTACTTTACATTATTTTTGCAACCTTTTTATTCAGCGAAATATGAACGTAACCCGTCAATCACTGCTTGTTCAACTATTTTTCGATGTAATTCATCACGAATCATATTTTCGTCAGTAGGATTACTTATATAGCCTAATTCTAACAATACAGCTGGTACGTTTGTTTGTCTCAATACTTGATAGTTTTGTTGTCTTGCTCCCCGATCAGATAATAATGCCTTTTTTTGAATACTTGCATTTAAAGTTTCTGCTAATGCTTTTTGATTTTTCTTAAACCAGTAAACGGTACTACCGTTTGCTTTTTGTGATTTCAATGAATCATTATGTATACTTATAAAAGCATCACCTTTTAAATTTCGCTCATCTAACGTAACGTATTCATCAGTTTCACGTGTCATTTTGACATGGGCACCTTCTTTTTCCAATAACGTTTTCAATTCTTGAGCTGTTTTTAAAGTGTATACTTTTTCCAAGCTTTTTTTCTGTGTATTACTTGAAGCTCCCTGGTCACTTCCACCGTGACCAGGGTCAAGTACTATTGTTTTATTTTTTAGTGGTTTTGCACTTGCTGTCTTATCAGGGGCAATATTTAAATTCGTATGCCAACCAGCAATCCAACCTTTTTCTTTACCGTTATTGGATTCTATTTCAATCCATTTACCGGATTCACCTATTTTATGGAAGTTTTGTCCTTTAGATACAGATTTAATTTTGGGATACGTTGCATTAGGTCCAGTAAGCATATCTGCATCTTCGGTAATATAAATAGTACTACTATCTTCGTCATTGTGATTTAAAAAGGCAATTAACATAATGACAAATACAATAAAAATTACCAGGACAATTAGAGTGGGGAGATTTTTCATTTTATGATTGCTTAACCAAGTATTGAGCCGTTTCATATAATTTTGCCATCCTGACTTTCGTAAATAATAGTAACAGGTCCATCATTTGTTATGCCAACTTGCATATCAGTGCCAAATTCACCTGTTAATACATTTAAATCATATGCTCGTAAGGCATCATTAAATAGTTCGAAAAGTTCATTCGCCTTATCAGGACTCATAGATTTTGTAAATCCTGGACGGTTGCCTTTTTTGACATCTGCATACAATGTAAATTGTGAAATTGACAAAATTTCACCTGCAATGTCTTTAATACTTAAATTCATTTTCCCATTGTCATCTTCAAACAAACGTGCATTAGCAATTTTTTTTGCTAATATCTCAATATCGTCTGACGTTGATTGTTGACCAACACCTACTAATAAACAATATCCTTGTTGAATCTGATTATTTATTGAATCATTCGTAACTGCTGCATTTTTTACTCTCTGCAAAACGATTTTCATATATGTGGCACCTCTAATTCCAAACTCTAGTTACAGTATAGACATCGCCTAGTTGTTTTATTTTATCAACTACGCGATAAACTTCATTTACATTCTTTACCATGACACTTAGATTAATAACTGCATTTTTATCAATATCTGAACGGCCAGATACTTTCACTAAATTACTATTAGTTGAATTTACTGCTTGTAATACTTCATTTAATAAGCCATTACGGTCATATGCAGTAACTTCTAAATCGACTTGGTACCGTTGTGTTGAATCTTTTGATTTTACCCATTCTACATCTATCAATCTATCTTTTTCATCTTTGATGTTTGGACAATCTGTTCTGTGAACTTTGATTCCGTGCCCTTTAGTAATATATCCTACAATATCATCACCTGGGATTGGATTACAACATTTCGATAGTTTAATTAATACGTTTTCAATTCCTTCAACATAAACACCACTATCTGTCGTAATGTCCTCTTTGATAGGTACGGATTTAGTAATTTCTTGTGCTTGATTTAGAGCTTTTTGTTTATCTTGAATACGCTGTTTTTCAGTTAACTTGTTTACAATTTGTAATGCTGTAACACCACCAAAACCAACTGCAGCATATAAATCTTCTTCATTCGCAAAGTTATATTTATTATTGACTACGTCTATGTTTTCATCGATAAGCACGTCATCAACTCTAAAGCCTTGATCTCTAATCTCCGCTTCTATCATAAATTTACCTTTTTCTATGTTAGATGATCGGTCTTGTTTCTTGAAGAAACTTCTGATTTTACTTTTCGCACTAGAAGATTTTACAATTTTCAACCAATCTCTACTTGGTCCGTAGGAATGTTTACTTGTTCGTATTTCAACAATGTCTCCTGTTTGCAATACATAATCAATTGGTTCAATTTTCCCATTAACTTTTGCACCTATCATCTTATTACCAACTTCACTATGAATAGTGTAAGCAAAATCAATTGGTACCGCGCCATATGGTAATTCTATAACATCACTTTCTGGCGTGAATGCATAAACTTTATCACTTTGTAAATCAAATTTTAAAGATTCCATAAATTCTTCAGCATCTGTAGTTGTGTTATCAGTTTCTGCTAGTTCTTTTAACCAATTTAATTTATTATGAAAATCTTCTGTCTTTTCAGTGACCTGCTTTCCTTCTTTATATGCCCAGTGTGCAGCTACACCATGCTCAGCAATCTCATGCATTTCGAACGTTCTAATTTGTATTTCCAATGGGTCTCCATTCGGCCCAACAACAGTCGTATGTAATGACTGATACATATTTTGCTTAGGCATGGCAATGTAATCTTTAAAACGTCCTGGCATTGGTTTCCATAAGGTATGAACTAAACCTAAAATAGCATAACAATCATTGATGGAATTAACGATTACTCTAATCGCTAATAAATCAAAAATTTGGTCAAATTGTTTCTTCTGTTTGACCATTTTTCTATATATACTATAAATATGTTTAGGTCTGCCATTAATATCACCAACAATCGACATAGCACTCATTTCAGATTGAATCTGGTCAATGGCATTTTGAATATACGCTTCACGTTCACTGCGTTTCTTTTTCATAAGATTAACTATTCTGAAGTATTGAACACTGTCAATATAACGTAATGCAGTATCTTCTAACTCCCACTTAATTGTATTAATCCCTAAACGATGTGCAAGTGGTGCATATATCTCTAATGTTTCTTTCGAAATTCGAATTTGTTTATCTCTTGGCATTGGCTTAATAGTACGCATATTATGCAAGCGGTCGGCAAGCTTCACTAAAATTACACGTACATCTTTGGCAATGGCAATAAACAACTTTCTATGATTTTCAGCCTGTTGTTCTTCTTTAGATCGATATTTAACTTTTTTAAGTTTTGTTACACCCTCAACTATCATCGCCACTTCTTCATTGAACATAGCTTTTACGTCATCAAATGTATAGGGCGTATCTTCTATCACATCATGTAGAAAACCAGCAACAATTGTAGGTCCATCTAGATGCATTTCAGTTAAAATGCCAGCCACTTGTATTGGATGCATAATGTAAGGCAAGCCATTTTTACGGAATTGACCCTCATGTGCCTCATAAGCAATATGATAGCTTTTTAACACATATTCGTACTCATCTTTTGATAAATACGATTTCGCTTTATAAAGTACTTCGTCAGCACTGTATGGATATTCGTTATTCACTTAAGACACCCCACACTTAAAAATTAATCATTTAAAATGTTCATACGGTAAAGTTACCTATGTTGACTAATAACTTTATACATTAGTCTATTATACGCACAATTTTATAAATAATAGTTATATGATACTACATGTTGTAAAATAAATAAATGAGTTATGTAAGAGTTAAGCTATTAAATTGTACTATTTTTAATTTAACAACCTCAGCAATTATAATTTAACACATTGTATCCATATGTATTAATTAAAATAATGTGAATACACAGAATTTTAATTTAAAAAGAAATAATAACATCACCATTTACAGCAACACTATTATTTCTTCATTAAAAATATTTAATTATTCATCATACGAAATTAAACTCATTACATCGTAATCTTGTATTTTTTCAATACCATTTAAGTACTTCAACTCAATAATGAATGCAATACCTACAACAATACCACCAAGCTCTTCCACTAATTTGATAGCTGCTTCAATCGTACCACCAGTAGCCAACAAGTCATCTGTGATAAGAACACGTTGCCCTGGTTTAATAGCATCTTTATGCATCGTTAATACATTAGTACCATATTCTAAAGAATATTCATAACGAATAACTTCTCTTGGCAATTTTCCTTCTTTACGTACCGGTGCAAAGCCAATACCCATAGAATAAGCCACAGGACATCCAATAATAAATCCTCTTGCTTCTGGTCCTACAACTAAATCAACATTTCTATTTTTGGCATAATCTACAATTTGATCTGTAGCATAGCCATATGCTTCACCATTATCCATTATAGTTGTAATATCTTTAAAATTCACACCCGGTGTAGGCCAATCTTGTACTTCCGATACATATTGTTTTAAATCCATTCAAACTTCCTCCTATTTAACTCACTAATTCTGCTTTAATCCATTGTTTAAGCTGATTTATATCTTGATAAAGTAAAATCTTTTCAACTTCCATGCGTTCAAGTCGTGCTTGATAATACTTACTAGATTCAATCGCTTTTTTATCTGTATCATTGTTTACAGTTATTATACCATTTTCATCTTTTATAAAGTTCAAATCTAAAAAAACTTTCAAAATAAATTTAAGTGAATTAGGTTTAATACTTAAAAAATCACACAATTGTATACCATCTTGCGCTAAATTAGTTTCACCTTTTGACATTAATGCTTTATAACATTGTTTAAATTGATCCATTTTAGGAACACCTTCAAAATATACAGAATGTTGATGATTCAACATTAAATATATTTGAGATACTTTAACATGCTTTAAGGTATGTTTAATTTCTGCTACGGTTGAAGGCAAATCTCTGAAAACATATTTCTCATAGTTTTGCGTGATGGCTTCTCCATAGTAATAATAATTTTCTCCTAATTTATCTTGTTGTGGATGAATCAAATATGCTACATCCGTATCAGCTGAATTTAAATCAGTAATTTTACTTTTGCTTCTATAATCTAAAATTTGTAAATTGGTACTCGATAAATCTTGAAGCATGAATTGTGGCGATTGATGTCCATTCCATTCATTTATTTGTAAAGTACCTATAATATTAATCGGTTGTTCCGTATTCAACTGACTCGTTAAATGACCATTTTGCCAAAAAATGGCTTGTAATTGGCCCTCACCGAGTGACAATTTTAGATGCTTTTTATCTTGCCCGATACCTTTAGCTTGATGGACCATAATATCTTCTAGTGCAAAGCACGGTAATGCAAAATCTGTGCCAAAAGGTCGTAAACGCTGTATATCATGAATATTTTGCAAAGTAATGTCTGCTTCGGTGATCTTTACGTCCACTTTTTTTCTAGGTTCTAATGATGTTGTTGTTGCTAATTCTTCCATCCATAATTTTAAACCATCTGCTAATGCAGTTACATTATCTATTGGCAAAGTAACTCCAGCTGCCATGTGATGTCCACCAAATTTCGAAATCAAATCCGAATGCGCAGTTAAAATTTCGAACATCGAAACTTGATCTATACTTCTGGCAGACCCTTTAGCATGATTTTGTACTGTATCAATGTTTAAAATCAACGTTGGCAAACTATATGTCTCTACTATTTTTGATGCGACAATACCTAAAACACCCTCGTGCCAATCTTCTTGTGCTAACAATAAAAATTTAGCGCCTTGTTGTACTTGTTGCTCAGCCATAACTAATGCTTCTTCTGTTATTTTAGCAACAATATCTTTACGTTCTTGATTAAAAAATTCAACTTGTTCAGCTAAATATTGTGCTTCTTCTAATTCGTTAGTCATTAATAGCTCGGCTGCAAGTGCTGCATCTTCTAATCTACCAACTGCATTTAAGCGTGGCCCAATGATAAAACCTATTGTCTCTTCGGTAATCTCATCTTTATAACCTGCTTGTTCTAACAATGCTTGAATCGCTACTGGACAATGGCTATTCAAAATTTCTAATCCTCGTTGAACTAATGAACGATTTTCATCTGTAAGTGATACTAAATCAGCGATAGTACCAATGGCTACTAAAGCCTGAAAATACTCTGGAGGGTTATCTAATAATGCTTGCGCTACTTTATACGCTACTCCAGCTCCACATAAATATTCGAAAGGATAATCGTATTCTGGATGCATTGGATGAACTATAGCATAAGCATCAGGCATGGTACGCCCTATTTCATGATGATCCGTGACAATTACATCGACACCTAAACTTTGAATCATCTCTATTTCAGAGTGTCCTTGAATACCATTATCAACCGTAATGATTAAATTTATACCTTCTTCATATGCATGTTTGAAAGCTGCTTCATTAGGACCATATCCTTCTGAAAAACGATTAGGTATATACCAACCAACATGTGCACCTAACTCTCTTAATGTGTTAACTAAGATGGTTGTTGAGGTTACTCCATCAGCATCATAGTCCCCATATACTAATATTTTTTCATTTTGATCAATTGCTAGGTTAATGCGATCTATGGCTTTTTGCATATCACTCAAACGCCAAGAGTCATGATTAATATAAGATGTATTGATTAGCATCTCTATTTGTTCACGTGTTGTTATATGTTTACTCTCTAAAATTTTAGTAATTATAGGAGTTAATTTATAATCAGTAATAATATCATCTGAAATGGCTTGTTCAGATGTTTGGATATCCCAATTAAATTTTGATTTAATCATTTAACTCTCCCTCATTTCCAACAGTCATTATACAAAATATTAGTATAAATAAAAAGTAGTTTCCTTTATACAGTATATTTATCATTATAGCAGTATCAAAATAAAACAACGGAAGTGGTGAACAATCAAAAACTTTTGATTTCATTCAACCACTCCCGTTGTAACGTGTATAGTGTTATCTCGTTTTATTTTATACTAAAATCTTTTCATCGTTTGATTTTTTCTCTTTGTAAACGACTAACTTGCCATCGTCAGATTTGCGTAATTGACGTTTTTTCATGATACCCCATAAAGGAACTGCAATAAAGATAGATGAGAAGACGCCACAGATTAAACCGATTAACAACGCTAATGAGAAATTAAAGATACTAGAAGCACCGAAAATTAATAGCGCTACTACTACTATAACTACTGTTAACACAGTATTAATGGAACGCGTCATCGTTTGTTTGATTGAACGATTGACAATATCATCTATTTGCTGAGGTTCGGTAATAACCTTAACCTTATGCAAGTTTTCACGTACTCTATCAAATGTTACGATTGTATCATTTATCGAGTAACCAATGATTGTAAGGACTGCTGCAATAAAGGTAATATCTACCTCGATTCTAAACAAGCTAAATATTGCTACAATCATAAATGCATCATGTAAGAGCGCTAAAATAGAGGACAGACCCATGCGCCATTCAAAACGTAAAGAAATATAAATGATAATGCCAATAGCAGCATATATCAATGCCATCATGGCATTTTTAGCCAATTCTTGACCAATCACAGGAGACACAGTGTTTACTGTAGGATCATGTCCAAATGTCTTATCAACTGTGTTTTTAATTTTAGCAACTTGATCTTTGTTAAGATCATTTTTGAATTGCACACTGATATTTTTACCATTTTCACCTATAGATACTTGATCGGGTTTAAAGTTATCTTTTTCTAATGTCTGGGTCACTTTATCTTGTGACACTTTGTTATCTGCTTCAAAATCGACACGAGTACCACTTGTAAAGTCGATTCCCAAGTTCAATCTAAAGACAAATAGTATTATCGCTCCGATAATAATAATTATGACACTTAAAGATAATAAAGGTTTTGCTAATTTCACAAAATTCCATTTTTCATAAGGTGTTTTTAAATCGTGTACATCTTTACCGTCATTAATATCAAATCGTTCTGATTTTTTAACTCCAAACCAACTTAGTTTGTTTTTGAAATAGTTGGATGAAACTAGTAATGATAGTAATCCACGGGATAAAAATACCGCCGTTACAAATATCATTAATATACCTAGTAATAACATTGTCGCGAAACCTTTAACAGAACTTTCACCAAAGAAGAATAATACTGCTGCTGCGATAACTGTTGTTAAGTTTGCATCGACAATCGTTAAGAACGAGCTCTTATTCGCTTTTTTATATGCTTGTTTTAAAGTACGGCCAACTTTGAGCTCATCTTTTATTCGTTCATACATTATAATATTAGCGTCGACTGCCATACCTACACCGAGCACTAATGCTGCCAGGCCTGGTAAAGTTAAGACACCTGAAATGAAGTTGAATGCAACCATAACTAGATATATATAAGTAGTTAACGCAATAATCGCTACTAAACCAGGTAATCTATAAAATCCTAGCATAAATAAGTAAATAATCGCTACACCGATTATAGACGCTAAAATTGTTTTATCTAATGCATCTTGTCCAAATTGTGCACCAACAGAGTTTGAATAAATTTCATTTAAATCAACTGGTAATGATCCGGCATTTAACAAGTCTGCAATTTGTTTTGCTTCTTGAACACCTTTCTCACCATTAAATCCACCTGAAATTTCTACGCTGTCTGAATTAATTGGCTTATCAACAGATGCTGCTGAAACATATTTTGGATCTTTTTTAGATTTTTCTTTTTGATATGAGTCGCCTTTTTCATAATCTAACCATACGACCATAACATTTTCTTTTTTCTTAGAGATTTCTTCTGTTACTTTTTTAAATTTGTCACTGTCTTTTAATTTAAAAGTAACAGCAGGTTGGTTCGTATTTTGTTTAAATTCTTGTTTAGCAGAACCTTGTTGAATATCTTTTCCTGTTAACTTAATGTTATCATCAGCATCACGTATCGTTAAATTGGCTTGTGATGATAAGATTTCACGGGCTTGTGATTGATTTTCAACTCCCGCTAACTGCACTCGTATCCGATTTTGATCTTCTACTTGGATTTTTGGTTCAGATACACCAAGCACATTCACACGATTCTCCAAGGTTTTAGCAGTAGCTTGAACTGCATCGTTATCGATTTTATCTCCTTCTTGTAAAGGATCTACTTGATAAAGGACTTCAAAGCCACCTTGTAAATCTAAACCTAAGTTAACATCCTTTACTACGTTTTTATAAGTCAGTCCCATTCCTGCAAATAGAATGACGACGAGTAATAAAAACGCGACTATTTTACTACTTTTTTTCACGTCAACACCTCATTGTATACTTATACTTAAAGAATACTTTATAAAATTATATTTGTGCAAGTCATAATAGGTTTACACATACTTTGTTAAGCGACCTATATATCTTAACATATCACAATATCAACAAAAACCCACATTACTTATGTAACTAAAACGTCATATAGCGCAAAATTATTGTAAAATAAAAAAATTGATAGGAAATCATTATTCCTACCAATTTCAGTATTATTAAAATTAAGATGGATCAACCTGTTTAATAGCAGGTTTTTCTAAAGTAAGTTCAGTACCGTTTCCATTTAATGTTAACACTACTGTTGTTTCATCAACACTGCGAACTGTACCTTTAATACCACCGATTGTAGTAACACGTTGTCCTGAGCGGATTTGTGAAACCATTTCACGATGCTCTTTTGCTTTTTTCTGTTGTGGTCTAATTAAGAAGAACCACATTAATGCTAATAATAAAATTGGTAAAATTAATGAAGTAAATTCCATTATCTATTTCTCCTCTTTAAAAGTTTTTAGGGTTATCTACATTTAGTCCATATTGTTCAAAGAATTCTTCTTTAAAATCAAGAAGCCGATCTTCACGAATCGCTTGTCGGACATTTTCCATTAATTTAAGTAGGAAATGTAAATTATGATATGTAGTAAGACGTATTCCAAACGTTTCCTCTGCCTTAATTAAATGTCTCAAATATGCACGACTATAATTTTTACATGTGTAACAATCACAATCAGGATCCAAAGGTCCAAAATCTTCAGCATATTTTGCATTTTTAATGACCACACGTCCTTCAGATGTCATACATGTACCGTTTCTGGCAATACGTGTAGGTAACACACAATCAAACATATCCATACCACGAATGCTACATTCTATCAATGCATCTGGTGAGCCTACGCCCATCAAATACCTTGGTTTATCCTTTGGCATAAATTGCTCCGTGTGTTCTACCATGTCATACATTACTGGTTTTGGTTCGCCAACAGATAAACCACCAATAGCATAGCCAGGAAAATCTAGCGCTACAAGTTCTTCAGCACTTTGTTGCCTTAAATCTTTATACTCACCGCCTTGGATAATTCCAAACAGTGCTTGATCTTCAGGTCGACTATGTGCTTGCAAACATCTTTCAGCCCATCTCGTTGTACGTTCAATTGAATCTTTAACATATTTATATTCAGCCGGCATTGGTGGACATTCATCAAATGCCATCATAATATCTGATCCAAGATCATTTTGAATTTGCATAGCTTTTTCAGGGCTTAAAAATAATTTCGAACCATTTGTGTGATGTCTAAATTCGACACCTTCCTCAGAAATATTTCTCAAATTACTTAAACTAAACACCTGAAAACCACCTGAATCAGTAAGTATAGGACCATTCCAATTCATGAACTGATGTAATCCCCCACTCTTACGAATGATATCATTTCCTGGTTGTAACCACAAATGATACGTATTTCCAAGTATGATTTTTGCTTCCATATTGTGTAATTCTTCGGGGCTCATTGTTTTTACTGTCGCTTTTGTTCCAACAGGCATAAACATTGGTGTTTCAAATGAACCGTGGGGTGTATGAACAATACCCAAGCGTGCACCTGATTGCTTACAAGTTTTTATATGTTCGTATGTAACTGCAGGCATAGTTATCTCCTTCCATTCCCTAAATAATTAACATTGCATCTCCAAAACTAAAAAATCTATATCGTTCATCTACCGCTGTGCGATAAGCATTTAAAATATTTTCTCGTGTACTAAATGCGGATACTAACATCACTAACGTTGATTTTGGTAAATGGAAATTAGTAATCAACCCATCTACACCTTTAAATTCAAATCCTGGGTAAATAAATATATCAGTCCAGCCACTTGCCGCTAAAAATTGATCATTTGTTTGACGTATTGTTTCTAATGTTCTTGTTGAAGTTGTACCAACTGAAATGATACGTCCACCTTGTGACTGCGTTGCATTTAATAAATCCGCAGTATCTTGAGTCATTTGATAGTATTCGCTGTGCATTTCGTGATCATTAATATCTTCAACACTGACTGGTCTAAAAGTACCTAAACCGACATGTAAAGTAATAAAGGCAATGTTGATACCTTTTGCTTTAATATCAGCTAATAACGTATCTGTAAAATGTAAACCGGCTGTTGGTGCAGCTGCAGAGCCTGCTTCTTTGGCATAAACTGTTTGATATCTATCAGGATCGTCTAAGCGCTCTTTAATATATGGTGGTAGCGGCATTTCACCTAATTCATCTAATCGTTCTTGTAATATCCCATCAAAATGTAGACGCATGATACGTCCACCTTGATTTAAGGTTTCTATACATTCAGCAATAATTTTACCTTCACCAAAGTTTAGCTTATCACCAACTTTAATACGCTTTGCAGGTTTTAAAAGTACTTCCCAATCATTACCTTCTATTTGAGTTAACATTAGCATTTCAACTTTAGCACCTGTTTGTTCTTTAATTCCAAATAAGCGCGCTGGCATAACCCTTGTATCATTTAAAACTAATGTATCGCCTGGGTTCAGGTAATCAATGATATCCTTAAAATGATGGTGTTCAATATCACCATTGTTTTTGCCTAACACCAATAATCTACTTTGGTCTCTATTAAGTAATGGCGTTTGAGCGATTAAGTCCTCAGGTAAATAGTAGTCAAATTGTTCAATATCCAATACTAGTCCTTCTTTCCATTATTACTAAAATGTTCATGTGCATAAGCAGTTGCTTTACGCCCTCTTGGTGTTCGCTCTATAAACCCTTTCTGTATAAGAAAAGGTTCGTAGACATCTTCTATAGTGATCCGTTCCTCACCAATTGATACAGCAATTGTATCCAGTCCTACCGGTCCACCATTATATTGTTGAATAATACAATTCATCATTTTATGATCGATATAATCCAAACCTTCATCATCAACTTGTAACAACTGTAATGCTCTTTTTGTTGTTTCGATATAGATTTGATCATCATCATTAACTTGTTGAAAATCACGGACACGTTTGAGTAATCTATTGGCAACTCGTGGTGTACCTCGACTCCGCTTTGCTAATTCTTCTGCACTTTCTTCATCAATTGTGGTACCAAGTACTTCAGCAGTTCGGATAATAATTTCTTTCAATTCATGATTTTGATAATATTCTAATCTAAGATGTACTCCAAATCTATCTCTTAGTGGTGCAGTTAAACTACCTGCTCTTGTAGTAGCACCCACTAAAGTAAATGGTGGTAAATCAATGCGAATACTTCGTGCTTCTTCACCTTTTCCAATTATAATATCAAGGAAAAAGTCTTCCATAGCTGGGTATAACACTTCTTCCACTACACTACTCAAACGGTGTATCTCATCAATAAACAAGACATCGCCAGGTTGAAGACCTGATAATATTGCCGCTAAATCTCCAGGACGTTCCAATGAGGGTCCAGACACAGTGCGAATATTAACGTCCATTTCAGTAGCAATAATATTAGATAATGTTGTTTTTCCTAATCCTGGGGGACCAAAAAGTAATACATGATCTAATGGTTCTTCTCTCAGCTTTGCTGCTTTAATAAAGACTTCTAAATTAGACTTAATTGAAGATTGGCCAATATACTGACGCAATCTTGTAGGTCGCAATGATAACTCAAAGGAAGATTCATCTTCATGCATTGACTGATCAACCATTCTATCGTCCATTTCATTCACCCCATACTTCATTAATTCAATCTTATGATACTAAAATTTGTAATCCACGTTTTACTGCATCATCTACAGTTGGATTAGACTCTTTTGCCAAGACTTTCTCTACTTTTGAAATTTCACGTTTGGAATAACCTAATGCTTCAAGTGCCATTAATGCTTCTTTGATTATAGCTGATTGACCATCTGTCGAAGCATCTACAGTTAATAACGTATCGCTATTTTCTTCAGTAATTTGAACCTTGCCTTTCAAATCTAAGACAATTTGACGTGCTGTTTTCTTACCAATCCCTGGGAACTTAGTTAAATACGAATCATTTTCATTTTCAATAGCTTGTTTCACTTCGCTTGGTGAACTACTCGCCAAAATAGCTAAAGCAGATTTAGGTCCAATACCCGTAACTTTTATTAAACTTAAGAACATGTCTTTTTCTTCTTCATTAATAAAGCCATATAATAATTGTGCATCTTCACGTACAATAAACGATGTGTATACTTTCACTTCTTGATTCAATTGCTGTTGAAAGCGATATGAATTTGGAGTTTGTATTTCATAACCAATACCACTTGTTTCTATTACTAGATGCGTAGGAAACAACTGGGTTAACTTTCCTATAATATATGCGTACACTTCAACACTTCCTTATATTGTCATACTTATTAATTCAACTTTTGATACATAATCTATTGTTTGTAGCGACGCTATAACATCATCAATTTCTAAATTAGTTCCTTTAGCATCTAATGATACCGTTATTGTCGCCCTATTATCCATAGGTATACTTTGATGAATTGTTAATACGGATAAATTTAATGCTGACAATTTATTTAGCACTTCTGCCAACATACCAATAATATCATTGACATATAAGATTAATGTAAATTCCTTTGTATTTTCCATCTTTTCGTCGACGGGAAAGATTGTATCCCGATACTTATAAAAAGCACTTCGTGATAAATCAAACTGTTTAACTGCTTCGAAAATGGACAGTGTGGGATCGTTTTTCAAAGCATCTTTAATCATTAATGTTTTTACAACTGACTCTGGTAATACATCTTCACGAATTAAATAAAACTTTTTATAATCTTTGCTGTCCATCCTAAGCACCTCTATTCAATAAATTCAAACTCGCCGCCTAAAATTCTAACTATATCACCATTTTCACAACCACGTGCTCTAAGTGCATCATCGATACCCATAGAACGCATTTGTCTAGCAAATCGTCTAACTGCAGGGTCGCTGTTAAAGTCAGTCATTTTGAACATACGTTCAATTGCTTTACCTTTAACAACATAAGCACCATCATCATCACGTGTAATCGTAAATGTATCTTGATTTGGTGTATGTTTATAAAGCACTCTGTTGACTCCAAGTTCTTCTTTTTCACTATAATCGACATCTTTTACTGTATTTAGTGTATCAGCGATGGTGTACAACAACTTATCTAAGTTTTCACGTGTAAATGTCGATAGCGGAATAATACTAACATTATCATCATTCAATTGTTCTTTAAATAAAGTTAAGTTATCTTCCGAATCTGGCATATCCATCTTATTAGCCACAATTATTTGTGGCCTTTCTTCTAAACGGCTTGCATATGCTCTTAATTCTTTATTAATAATTTGATAATCTTCGTAAGGATCTCGTCCTTCAGAACCGCTCATATCAATCATATGTACGATAACTTTAGTACGTTCTACATGACGTAAAAATTGATGTCCTAAGCCGACACCATCTGCCGCACCTTCGATTAGACCTGGTAAATCAGCCATAACAAAACTTCTATTATCCGGTGTTGATACTACACCCAAATTGGGTTTAATTGTTGTGAAATGGTATGCTCCAATTTTAGGTTTAGCTTTAGAAACAATTGATAACAATGTTGATTTACCTACACTAGGAAAGCCAACTAAACCTACATCTGCCATTAATTTCAGTTCTAAAGTAACTTCTATTTCTTCACCTGGTTCACCATTTTCACTAAAATCTGGTGCCGGATTTCTTGGTGATGCAAAGCGAGAATTCCCGCGTCCACCACGTCCACCTTTAGCTATACTAGCTCGTTGACCATGTTCAACCAAATCAGCAAGGATTTCTTCTGTTTCAACACTTTTTATAATCGTACCTGGTGGAACTTTAAGTACTAAATCTTCTGCATTTTTACCATGCATATTACTACTTTGACCTGCTTCACCTGTTTTGGCTTTAAAATGACTTTGGTATCTAAAATCCAATAACGTTCTTAGTCCTTCGTCCACTTCAAATACAACAGATGCGCCATTACCACCATCACCGCCAGCGGGGCCACCAAATGGTACATATTTTTCTCTTCTATATGCGGTAATACCATTACCACCATCACCAGCTTTAAGTGATATTTTCACTTGATCGACAAACATCTTCTCACCTCTTTTTTCTCGGTTTTATTTCAATATCCTTTATATTATATCATTAAGTTGTTCTATAGAAAATAAAGACAAAAAATAAACACCAGAAGTTAAGACTTCTGGTGTTAACAAAGACAAATTACTCAGCAGCTGAATATACAGATACTTGTTTTTTGTCGCGACCTTTACGTTCGAATTTTACAACGCCGTCGATTTTAGCGAATAATGTATCGTCACCACCGCGACCTACATTTTCACCAGGATAAATTTTTGTACCACGTTGACGAAATAAAATTGAACCGCCTGTAACATATTGTCCATCTGCGCGTTTAGCACCTAAACGTTTTGATTCAGAGTCACGTCCGTTTTTTGTAGAACTTACCCCTTTTTTAGATGCGAAGAACTGTAAGTTTAATTTTAGCATTGAGTTGCACCTCACTTATAATTTAGTCTAATATTTTCGTTGTACTCTTCTTCTATGGTTTGTAGTGACACAAGCATAGCTTGAAGAATTAATTGTGCTTGTTCATTATTGGTATCGACACTTCTTATATGAAAATGTCCTCCATCGTCATTATAGTCTATATCTGGCTTTTCGCTTGTAAGTCCCATAATCGCATTTACGCTACCGAACAATACTGCTGAAGCACCGGCACAAACTATATCATGTCCATAATCACCATAATCAGCGTGACCGTCCATTATAACGTCGGTCACTCGACCGTCGTCATTTAATGTAACATCGACTGTAATCATAATTATGCGTTGATTTTGTCGATAGTTAATTTAGTGTAAGGTTGACGATGTCCTTTTTTACGTTTAGAGTCTTTACGACGTTTGTAAGTAAAGACAGTGATTTTCTTGCCACGTCCTTGTTTTTGAACTGTAGCTGAAACTGTAGCACCTTCTACTGTTGGAGCACCAACTTTAACTGCGTCTCCACCTACGAATAATACTTTGTCAAAAGTGAATGCGTCACCTTCATTTACGTCTAATTTTTCAACGAAGATTTCTTGGCCTTCTTCAACTTTGATTTGTTTTCCACCTGTTTCAATAATAGCAAACATACTTTGCACCTCCTATAATTTAAGTCACGCCAACTACAGGTGACATAATGTACTTATAACCTGTAATCGAGCGGTTGTATGTAGCTTGAAACTACTCAACTACTGCATTTTAGCATTACCGTTTCTTGCTGTCAATCTTCAATTGTAGTTTTTCAAAAAATTTGGTAGTAATCGGAAAGAGTATAATGAGCAATACAATATTTAATATTAATGTAGGAACAAGTCTGAACGCTAAGAAGTCGATTAAATCAAACTGAATGAGGCCAATTGCTCCATACATAATAGCTGCATATATTTCGATTGCTATAGTGTTGACTATAATAATTATAAAAAGCATTTCTTTGTCTCGGTAAAACACCTTGAAAAAAAAGTCCATTACAACTACTAACAAAATATAGCCAAACAAGTATAAGCCATAAAATGCCCCGAAATATAAATCCGAAACCAAACCAAAGACAATCGCTAACACTAAAGCAACTCCAAAACTACGATAGATACAAACGATTAGTATATACATTAATGTTAAATGTGGGACAAAAATAATCGCCTTACTACCAATCTGCATCGGTATTAATAAACCAACAATTGTATCTATGTAAAATAAAACTACACCGATTAAAAAGTAGTATAAGGCTCTCATTATTCTACACCACTTTCATTTTCAGACGTTGCTGCACTTTCATCAGGTATTGTTTGTGGATCTCGTTTTGCAACATATACATGATTTAAATCGGCTAGTGAAGCTGCAGGTTTAACCCTAATCTCTTTAGACAAACCATATTGATCATTTTCTACTTTTGTTACTTCACCTATGTAAAGACTACTTGGCAACTGATCTGCCAAACCACTCGTTACTACTTTGTCACCCTTTTCAACTTTATCTTTGTTATTGATATCAGTAATAACAAGCTCTTCTTTCTTAGCGTCATATTGATCAATTAATCCAAACACATTTTTATCATCATGTTGAATGTTAACTGATAAACGATTAGAACGGGTATTAGTCGAAATCAAATCCACCTGAGATGAAAATTGATTTACTTTGGAAATTCGGCCAACTAAACCTTCAGAAGTCATAACAGCCATATTACTTTCCACGCCATTCTTTGATCCTTTATCTATGACAAATGTATTCATCCATTGATCAGGATTTCTTGACAATACTGTGCTAGAAATAGGGTCATACTTAGAAATATCTTCTATATCTAATTCTTTTTTATATTTCTTATTGTCAGCTTTCAGGCGTTGATTTTCCGCTTCTAACTGTTTTTCCTTATTTGAAGGTTTGTCATTATTCGATGTAGAAAATAAATCTCCAATGAAACCAGAAACAAATTGTACAGGATAACTCACAGCACGTTGTCCAAAAGCTACAGTATCTCCTACATACTGTTCAGCATGTGATTGAGATTGCGACCTTAAAGAAATTCCTATCAAAGATATAAAAACTATAATGGCACACAAAATAACAATGAGTTTGTTATTTCTAAAAAACTTTGACAAACTAAACACCTCTATTAGCACACTTTAAATTTTCAATTCTCTTATCATTTTATAGCACAAACGTATTGAAATAAAGCCATAACCCTAGCAATTTCACTACGAAATTTACTTTCCCTAAAACTTTATATTTCAATCTTGATTTACTACTTCATAATAAATTTTCTACTTTAACTTTATATAAATTTATATATCTTATTATACCAAGAAAAGTGATAAAGATACTAAAATAACTTATACATTTTCACCATTTTCTATTGATGCTACTGTTATTTACTTAAAATCGTAGGAAAACTCTATCTATCCCTATATTGATAACTTACTATGTTATTTGGACAGCTGATACATTTTTGCATCCAGTTTTATTAAATTGAAGCCACAATAAAGTGAAAGACCAGAACATAATTATGCTCCAGCCTTTCAATCAAACGCTATGCGTCTTTATCAGTATTTGATTCTGATTTAGATTCATCAGAATCTTTCTGATCTTCTTTATATAAGGTTTCATCCTTACGCCAGCGAGCAAATAAATTTTGCGCCTTAGATTGCTCGTCTGCTTTCTTATCTTTAGATTGTTCACTCATTTTTAGACACCAACCTTTAAATTCATTCTCAAGATTAAAGTAACTTATTTAATCACAGAATTCAAACTATTAGTCGTATGCTTCCCGTGGTTTTAATTCTATATCTTGACTTAACCGTTGTAAATCTTGGTGCATTTCTATTTCTGTAGAGTACACCCTAATTGAATCTTCACCAAATTTATAGATAATAAATTTATCTCTTCTTTGACCAGCAAGGTACTCATCATTATAACCCATTCGTCCTAAACCAGAAACAGACATAAATTCTTTTTTATTTAACCAGTCAAATACTTGTTTAGTTTGTCCTAAAGGTACGTTATTTAATAAATCATTATCTTCAACAGAATAACGTTGTCCCCTAGTTAGTTGAGGATCTGTAGTATTACTTTGATATGATGGTTTATTTTCATACATCGGATTCCACTCTTGATCCTTTAAAAATGGTGCATATTTCAAGGCAAAAAACACAATTATAATAATTGCTATAACAGCTATTATATTTTTAACAATACTGAAAATAAACCTCATGAAATCGCTCCTCCTAATTTCTTATAATTATAGCCTTACCGTGTCCAAATCACATCAGACTACAGCCTTAATTTATTCATAACTTTTGACTGATATAAAAACATCGCAAATTATAGTAAAATACATATAAAGGGAGTGAACTTAATGAGTATTCTAACTATTATACTTCTAGCATTATTAGTTATTTTATTTTTCAGAGTTGGTTTATCTATCCTACGTTTCTTAATTTCAGTAGGTATAATCATCTTATGTATTTACTTAGGTTATCAAGGCGTACTATGGATAATGGATTACTTTAACCTTAGTTTTAATTTCATACCATAAAGCAAGAGGCTTTGGCAATTTGTCTTAGCCTCTTCATTTAAATTTTTTACCAATACGTTGATATATTGCATAACAACCACATAATAAACAAGCCCAGATTATTCCAACAATGATACCACTTATTAAATAACTATAAAACGCACGCCCTTGTTGACCAACTATTGCAATAATAATACTCGCTCCAATAGCCCCTATGAGTGAGTAAATTAACGTTTTTACAAACACTTGTTTATCAATTTTTCGTTGCGCTTGAACAACACGCATTATATAAATAATTGGAATAAACAAACCTATAAAAAGCACGATTCCCAAATTATCACCTCGTACATATTTAATATAAATTCTACCTCAATGTGCTTGCGCATCACATAGTCTAGTATATATCTAAACCACATAATTAATTATTTTCATACTTATACACTATTTAAAATTTAACATCATATTATTGCTCTTTATAATATACACTGGTATAGCAAAGAATGACAAAACAAGACAAATATTTAGTAGTATTTTTGCAGTGATGTCCATATTGCCCCGTAATAAATGTCGTATCTATGTGTACCGATGAATATACTAAATTATAAACTCAATTTAATCAAAGTGGATGCAAACGCCAAACCTCCACCAAAACCGACTAACAACATTTTGTCTCCTTGTTGTACTTTACCTTCTTTAAGCGCTAAATCAATCGCTAATGGAATTGTCGCAGAGGAAGTATTGCCGTAATAAGCAAGACTCATTAAAGCTTTATCAACATTTATTTGCGCTTTATCACAAATAGACTCTATCATGCGCGCATTTGCACTATGCGGTACAAACCAATCTATATCTTGTGGTGTCATATCAACTTTGGTCAATGTTTGATGGATAATACTAGGTATGTTTCCAACTGCCCACTTATACACGCCTCGTCCATTTTGAACGATGTTGCCCTCATTTTCTAACTCATTACCATACATCTCTGATGATAACGCAGAACAATATAAGTTCTCAGCCTTTGCACCATCAGAACCCGAATGACTTGTTATAAAACTAGGATCAGATTCAACATATTCAACTAAAAACACACCTGCACCATCGCCAAATAATATACATGTATTACGGTCTGTGTAATCAGTGATTTTAGATAATGCTTCTGAACCAACTACTAATACCTTTTTGTTTTGACCAGAGCTAATTAACCCGTTAGCAACATTCAAACCATAAGTAAAACCAGCACATGCAGCATTTAAATCCATCGCACCTGCGTTTGTTAATCCTAAACGACCTTGAATGTATGATGCAACACTCGGTGTATGGTAATCAGGAGTAATGGTAGCATGTATAATCATATCTACATCAGATAAATCTACATCGTATTTCTGTTGCAAATCCATTATAGCCTTATAACTCATATCACTAGTATATTCATCTGCTTCAGTAATGCGACGTTCGATTATACCAGTACGTTGTCGTATCCAGTCATCAGAAGTTTCTACAATTTGTTCAAAATCAGCATTCGTCATAATTTTAGATGGTACATAAGCGCCTTGAGCAGTAATTCTCGCATAAGATTTCATTAAACCTCTCCCTTTATATCTTAAGTTACTAGCTAAATAATGTATATAAATAATATCATTTATATACATTATTTAATACATTTTTGAATAAAAATAAAAGCAGCGGTAACGATATCGGTTACCACTGCTTACAACAATAATCACTCACTATTTAATTGCTATCTTAATTGGTCAATATTTTCGATGCCTTCAATTTTACCTTCTTTATCGGCATAAACTTTAATAGTATAACTATTGCTCGTATTATCATCGTAAATTAATGCTCCATCAGCCTGATGTATAGTCGCACTGCCATGATAATTTTGGAATTCTTGTACAGTAATTTTTTGGGGTACGATAAAGACGCGATCCACTTCATCATCTTTAAAATTAACACCAACATTGCCATAAACCCACACACGCACATCATCGACTTTAATTTTATCATCAGGGCTGCCTAACTCATTTTCTAAACTGTCTCGTTTAATACCTTTAGTAATATTGGCATAGCCGTCGCGACGATCAGCATGCATAAAGTCATTACTAAATTGACTCGATAACACATCTACTTTCGGCTTATCTCGTTTACCTTCTTTTTGTTCAGAAGCTGTATTTGGTGCACTAAAATTGACATTTTCTTTAATAAAATAATACGCACCATAAAATATGCCACACACTAATAAGGTAAATATAATAATCGCCAGTGTAATTAAAATAATTTTAGTTTTATTATTTCCCTGCATATTTTATCCCTCATTAAACTTCAGATTATCCTATATAGATATATAATATAATAACCTAAATTACTAATTAAATCTATTCGATTCTGCAATTCTATGAGGGTTTATAGCCAAAATTTCTAGCTATTGTACACGCCTACTCTAAATTGTATAAATTGTTCTTACTTATTTTTCAACTTGTATTTTGCATAATCCAAGTAAATACAAACACTAAAATATAAATATAAATTAATACAAAAACCATTGCTAATAGACTTTTTATTAACAATCTTCCTACTTTAAAAAGCATAGATAAAATAAAAGCCAGTATAATTACTGTTGTAATACTCATGTTCTTCACTCCTCAGAGTTTTTGTTCTAAGTTGCTTCAACTAAACTAGCTCACCATTTAAACACCTATTTTATTTGATAAACTTTTTATACTTATACTATAGTACTAAAATTCAGCTCTTTGCACTAGATACAACTTCAAATAATTTAATCTCACAATCTATATACAAAGAATAGTTATTGATTTAAAAATAAATTTTCTTTAATAATTATACTTCTATGAATACGAATGTTATACTTTATTTATAAATTATTTAGTTTGGCATCGTGAATTACATACTTTTCAACTTAGTTAGTTGTCATTTCATTAATTTTAAAATAATAGATGAAGGAGTAACTAACATGATAAAGGAGGAATTTACATGACAGGCACACCTTTATTACTAGCAGTATTAGACTTTTTACAAAATAATTTTCTTTAATCAAAAAAAGACCGAAATCATCATCTCATACTCAAAATTACAATTGACCAATCCATTTGTATGGATTGGTCTCAAACTGTCGACAAAGTTTCTGATTTTGTGGGCAGTTTTTTATGCTCGCTTTCCTCTGGCACTGCCTCAGCCTGTAGTCTGCGGCGAGTGCTATTCCCGCAGGAGTCGACATAAACCACTGCCAATACTACAAAAAGATTTTAGGAGAACTAATACTAAAGTCCATTTACTGCTAATAACGACAATAGACTATCAACCAAGCTTGAACTTTGTGGGCAGTTTTTAAGTAGCAGCTGCTTGTGGATTTATGAATGCTATTTAAATTTTGCTCGAATATCGTTTAGACGTACAAACAAATTTATACGCGTATATGTAACATATAACCTTAAAGAGCTACAAGATTTTAGAAAAACAAAAAACGTCAATTACTATATAACCTTTATAGCAATTAACGTTTATGTTACAGTCTGAAAAGTCACCCCACATATCCTACGAATTTAATTTAAACAAATTCTTCATAATCGTAAGGGTTTTGACCTTCCACACGCCCTGCTTCACCTTTATCTAGTGAATTTATTTTCTCAATATCCGAACTTGCCAACTCAAAATTTAAATACTCAAAGTTACTACGTTGGTGTTTGTAATTGTCTGATTTAACAATCGGGAAAACACCTAGTTGATTAACCCAATTCATTATTACTTGTGCTGGTGTTCGATTATATTTTTGAGCTATATCTAAAATTGTATCATTAACAAGTACATCATTTATTTCACGTCCTAATGGACTCCATGCTTCTGATACTATACCTCGTTTACTATTTTCATGAATAAGATTTTTATTATTAAAATAGGGTTGAATTTCAATTTGATTTGTAGCTGGTGTGACACCAGTAGCTTCAATAATACGATCTAAATGCTCAGGCATAAAATTAGAAACACCAATCGTTTTAATCAGACCATATTTTTGTGCATCAATTAAAGCTTTCCACGCATCGACATATTTACCTTGTTTAGGGTTTGGCCAATGCACAAGATATTTATCAAAATAGTCAAGACCGGTGCGATATAATGATTCTTGAATAATATGGATAGCCTTATCATAGTCATGATTTGAACCAGGTAGTTTCGCACTCACATAAATATCTTCACGAGCAATATGTGAACGACGGATCACTTCTCCAACCATACCTTCGTTGTTGTAATTAGTTGACGTATCAATAAGTCTATAGCCAATGTCTAACGCATTTTGTACAGCGTTGACACCTGTACCACCTTGAATATTAACCGTTCCTAATCCAACATGTGGAAGTATAGATCCATCATTTAATTCAAAATTATTATTTAAAGCCATAAATTAGCCTACCTTCCCTAGTAAATTTATAATATATTTAATCATTACATTTAAGTTTACCCGAAAGGATTTTCACTTAATCAATAAGCCTTATGCCACTCATTCACAAAAAAAACCATTTGCGTTACAACAAATGGTTAAGTCACATCTAATATTAATCTTTTTGTACTTCTTCGACTGTTTCTTCTACTTCTTGACGAGATATTTTTTCGCGACCATTTTTCATTGCTTTAAGTGTTTTATGAGCTAATGCTAATGGTAATCTGCAAAATAGTAAAATTGTCTTCTTATTAATAGACTTCATATATTCATCGGCTTTAGCCAAATTTTCATCTGCATAATCGAATAAGTCTTGACGCGTCCAATCATCCGGGACAAAACTTACACCACGTTCGTCATAATCTTCTTGTTCGTTACGCAAAATATTTACCGCTTGTAGTCCACGGCCATAGCCAATCGCTAAATCTCTGTCTGTTTTCACTCCAGCACTTTGTTCCCATATATCTGACAACATCACACCTACGAGACCAGCAACATAATATGTATAATCATCTAAATCTTCTTTCGTTTGAATATTCCAGTCCGCTTTCACCCATTTGGCCATACCATACGCCATTTCGTGAGCACTATTCATTACGATGTGCACAGTATTTTCAGGGCACGCACGTAACCAATCACCTAAGCGTAAAGTGACCTCTGGCATTTTATCTTTAACTGGTGCCAAAAGTTGGAGATACTGTTCTTCATCAAAAGGTTGTTTTAATAAGTCACTTACTTGCATTAAAATAGCATGTTTCGTGTCATTCTCTACTTCTTCATGATCTTCAATTTCATCAATTGCTCTCATTACTAAATAAGCAGAGGCTACCGTATGTTTTAATTCTTTGTCTAAAAAAGTAATCGGTATATAAAATGTACGACTCGTTTCTTTTAATACACGCATTGCATCTTTTGGGAAATTCTTCTGTGTCATAGTCATTACTACCTCCCTAGTTAAATACTATCATACTATCATAATTTTAAATAGTTATTGGTATTGTATCGAAAATGTCAGTTTGATGCTAACAACAGCATTAATGTATTAGATTTTAGTGACATAATATCGTCCTAAAATCACCTAATAATAATCCATATTAATGATATTACAAAAATATAGCTATAAAAGGAAGTGGGACAGAAATCTGATTTTGAAAAAATGATTTCGTTGTCCCACCCCGGCAAGGATGACTAGCATTGAAACAAGCTTGGTTTGAAGCGCATTTTCAATGCAGTCAGCTACTGCCAATATGAAAAAAGGTTGGAACAAATCAATATTGTCCCAACCTCACTTCGGGAATTAACCCTTTATGAAATCATCCAAAGCCAATTTATCATACACTAAAATTTATGGTCAATCGTTTTTAAATGCTTTCCTTTTTTCCATCATTTCTGTTTCATAATCGTCTTGTTGACGAGCTATATATTCTTTCATTCTATGTTTATTCGGTGATAACGTTAATCCTAAGAATTTTCGTTCTTTGTTAGCATCTTTATAGAACGACACCATCATAAGCATTATAATTACCGAGAATGGTAAAGCTGTAATAATAGCCATATTCTGCAAGGCATTCAATCCATTACTACCACCAGAGAAGAGTAAGATAAACGCAATTAATGCTTGCGCAATACCCCATATAACTTTAACAAGTGCTGAAGGATTTAATGAACCAAATGTCGTTTGCATACCTAAAACAAATGTTGCTGAATCGGCAGAAGTAATAAAGAATGTTGCGATTAATAGTAGTGTTACTATTGATAACACAAATCCAAATGGTACTTCATTAAAGACACCGAACAATGCTGTTTCAGGTGGCATATTAAAGATTTGAGGATTATCTTTAGCAGTTTCAATACCTAGCACGCCAAACGCAGCGAACCATACTAAACTTACTAATACTGGTGCCAGCATTACACCTAATACGAATTCTCTAATAGATCTACCTTTAGATACACGAGCAATGAATATACCAACGAAAGGACTCCAACTAATCCACCAAGCTAATTGGAAGAATGTCCAATTTGACATCCATTCATGCTTCTGATCATTAAGTGGTGCTGTATCGAACATATTAAATAAGAATGTATTTAAATAGTCCCCTGTTGCACTAGTTAACATATTTAAGATTAATATTGTAGGACCTACTATAAACATAATTAGTAAAATTATACCAGCCAAACCAATATTAGCATTACTTAAATATTGTATACCTCTACTTAAACCAGACCATGCACTTGCTAAGAACAGAATCGTTACTATGACAATAATAATTCCTTGTGTGAGAATAGTATTTGGAATATCAAATAAATACTCTAAACCACCAGCAATTTGCATTGCACCAAGTCCTAGTGATACTGCCACACCACCAATTGTAGCGAAAACAGAAATAACATCGACGATAGTTCCTAATGGTCCCTCGACTTTATTACCCAAAATCGGGCGTAACGTTCTTGAAATTAATGCAGGTTCACTTTTTCTAAATTGTGCATAAGCTAGCGCTAATGCTACAACACCATAAACACCCCATGCATGGAATCCCCATTGCATAAATGCACCTCTCAAGGCTTCAGTATAAGCATGAGCGGTTTTAGGGTCACCAGTAGGAGGAGATGCAAAGTGACTAATTGGTTCAGCTGCTCCCCAGAATACTAAACCAATACCCATACCGGCACTAAATAGCATCGCAAACCATGAAATTGTATTAAATTCAGGTTTGTCTCCGGGCTTACCTAGTTTTAATTTACCAATAGGACTAAAGATTAAAAAGACACAAAAGAATATCATGATTGCTACAATAATCATATAATACCAACCAAAATTTTGTGTAATCCATCCTGTAATATTTGTCCCTATTTCATTAAATTGATTGGGAAATATCGCTCCCAATAATACAATAATAGCGGTAATAATAATACTAAATGTAAAAACTGAAGAAAGTTTTTTACCGCTAAATTTTTCATTTTCTTGCATATGTACATACCTCCTAACAATCAATGTTTGGAAGTGTATCATAAATTCTATAATTCTTCAAAATAACTCTAAAAAAGCTTTTAATAAATTTATTAACAATTATTTTCATATCTAATTGCAGACTATATTTTGTGTTTATTTTTTACATTATAATAATTAAATATCACTAAACGAAAACAAAATCACTCATTAAACCATAAAATTATTTATTGATAAACCCCTTACTGAAATAATTAAATATACTCATAATAATTGTAAAAATAATAGTAGTTATAAGTGATTGTACAAAGTCATATGAGTTTAATAAATATGTACCAATACTAAAAAGAATGAAAAAAGAGATAAAGATTACTAATGCGTATTTTGCTGTTTTCATGTCATGACCTCCCTTCAAGAAAATGAATATGTATAAAATAGTTGCATAAAGCTTTAGTTGAAATACAATTTATTGATTTTCATTGCATCATAACCATTAGTCATATCTATAAAATAAGGCAATTGCCACTGTTGAGTGTTAGTAGCACTCTTATTCAAATCTTCACACCATAAAGGGTAAAGACGGAAGGACATTTTACCTTTGTGAGCATTTGTAGTAATGATGCCTTTGTCTATTAATATTTCTTTGGTAAATATAAACTGCCCTTTATATTGATTATCGATAATATTTATCACTAACTTATCATCAAAATCCGCTTCATTAAACGGTATGTTCTTAGCAAACTCGTTTTTATGCCATAAAGCAACAAAATACCCTGCCTTTTTAGGCGTCTTTTTGGCTAATCTACTTTTAATCCTTTGCTTACCAACAGAGAAGTTTAGCGCTTCATAATCATTGTTCCATCTTTCTCTTTCAAAGTTAGTTATTGTTAGATTTGTATGTACAGTGCTTAAGTCATTAAAAAGCGTACAACTTTTAAATAATTGTTGCATAACGCTCCTCCCTCTCTATTTTTAATATTAATATATTCACCAAGATTAGAAACATAAAGTTAATGATATAACTGATAGCATTAACTCAAACTATGATTTTAATAAATGTTCAACTTTTACCTTAGTAGTGACGTTATTTGAATTAGTTAAGCAATTTCGTCATGGTAGCAAGTTCTAAAAGTTGGTTATTTGGTTTAGTGAGTATTTTCTTATCACTGATAACATATCCTAAATCACTGTAAAATTTCATATTTTTAGTAACATTCATACGCACTTTGCAGACCAATTCAGTTATGCCATTCTGGTAAGAATGATATTCCAAATAATTTAATAACTGCTTGCCAATACCTCTACCTTGAACTTTTGAATCAATAGAAACTCTGTGAAAACTCAAAGCTTGATTATTAATTTTAAACCTTAACATCCCAACTGGTTTATCTGCATCATATGCAATAATTGCTTCTTCCTTATGATGTAAAAATGATTTTCTAATATCATCTTCCTTTTCTAGTAATGCAGTAGACGGCACCTTAACATTTGCGTATTCTGCAAATGCATCCATCATTAACTTATGTATTATCGCAACATCTTCAATCGTTGCCTTTTTAAAATGCATTTCACACACCTACTTTTAATTTTCATTTAATCAGCTGAATTTAAGACTTAAAGCACTTCATAACTCATATCAATACATATTTATACTGAAATATACTCTATCAATATTATCAAATAACATTCTACAAATATATTACATATAAATTATCAACTCAATTTATCATTCGGCCATTTTTGTATTATTATTCATTATATCAAATCAAACCAATCACCAATAATAACATTAAATACAGTATAAAATTAAAATAAACCTAAATTATTATTGAATTATTATACATTATAAAGTATTATTAATTATAATTTCAACAAGCAAGAAGGTGTTATAAATGTTTTTGGTGAATTACGAAAGTAAATTTTTACCTTATATAATGAGTTACCAACTGACTTACGATCAAATTCATTTTCCTAAAACCCCATCCGTTCATATCAATAATGCACAGTATAATTCTGATATGAATTGTATTCTCGGATTTAATGACGACAATAACTTAGTTACCTTTTTTGTTTTACAACAAGCAAGCGAATATGCTCAGTATTTTACATCTACTAAAAATGCCACAATTTTTTTAAAAGCTTTTTCAACCGATGCTAGATTTCTACAAAACGGATACGCTAAATCGTGTTTATTGCTATTAGACGATTTTATTAAAACACACTATCCACACGTTCAATTTATAGCACTTGTAGTCAATGAAGATAATGTAATTTCTTATAATTTATATAATTCAGTCGGGTTTTACAACACAGGACAAACTATTCTAAAATACGGTGTTAAACAACAATTATTACAAAAAACAATTAACCTTTAAGTTAATCTTGATATACTAATCCAATACTTTTCATGGTTATTTTTTTATATTAATTTTCCACTATAACTATAATTAAATGCACTCCTGTCCTTCAAACTAGGTGTGCATTTAGTTATGTTAGCGTTAATTACACTTTTTTAAGTTGATTTTCCATACCTTTAATCAAAGTATCCTTCTTCTACAAGACTGACATAACTACCATTACCAATAATGATATGGTCTATAATGTCGATACCTAATATTTCACCACATTGAATTAAACGTTTTGTAGTTTGAATATCCTCATCAGAAGGTGTCGGATCTTATCAAGAGTAAATTACTAAAAATCCATTAACATCAATGTTTTTACTTTAAGAACATATATTTAACGTGTTAAATCAAATGAAAAAATACAATGTAATTATTAGATGACAATTGATT